>JBFHGP010000149.1:0-1707 GCA_041583035.1 Flavobacterium sp. | reverse complement strand
CTCGTACAGTCTGTGCACACCAGTAGTGGTCTCTTCAGACAATCCTTTGATGCCCGGTACCAACTCTGGATAACGGTCTAACACCATATTGGTCAAATCTCCTCCATCGTCCAAAATCATATTTAGCGGCTGACGATCTTCACCAAAAAATAAAGTCTGTTCGATACACCAATCAAATTCTTCTTCGTTCAGCCCTTTCCAAGCGTAAACTTGTATACCAGCATCGGCAATAGCTGCTGCTGCATGGTCTTGGGTAGAAAAAATATTACAAGAAGACCAAGTTACCTCTGCTCCCAATGCTTTGAGCGTTTCTATCAGTACAGCCGTTTGTATCGTCATGTGTAAACATCCTGCGATGCGAGCGCCTTTGAGTGGTTGCTCATTTTTATATTCTTCACGAAGCGACATCAAACCTGGCATTTCGGCCTCGGCCAATTCAATTTCTTTTCTACCCCATTGGGCAAGCGAAATATCTTTTACTTTGTGTGCTACGTATGGTACCGTTTTTGTATTCATATTGTTTATATTTGTAAATCAATTTTTTGCAAATTTACGGATTTCATTTCAATTGATTGCAAATGAAACCATAAACCCCAATTATGCCATTATACAAACAACTCAAAGTAAATCGAGATACCGAAATTTTTGTTTGGAAAATCACTGAGACTGAAGAAGAACTCCAACACCAAACACTGATGCAAGACAAGCATGAAGCACGTTATCAAGGCATGCTATCAGCACAGCACCGCAAAGGCTTTTTGAGTGTGCGACAGTTGTTAAAAAAAGCAGGTTATAGCGATTTTGAACTAAATTATGACGAACATGGCAAGCCACATTTGTCTGATGGTAAATCTATTTCTATCACCCATTCGTTTGAGTTTTCTGCCATTATTGTGAGTGCAAAAAATGTAGGCATAGACATCGAAAAACAACGAGAAAAAATCATTCGGATTGCGGATAAATTTATCGGAAGCGAATACGATTACCTCACCACAGACGGTGATTACATCCAAAAATTGAGTGTTATTTGGGGCGCTAAAGAATCGATGTATAAAATGTGTAATTCGAGAAGTTTGAGTTTTAAAAACCACATGCACGTTGCACCTTTTACCTTAAACCAAAACCACGGCAAAGCTAAAGTAAATTGTGTCGATTTATGCTTTGACCAATCATTTAAGTTTTTTTTCGAATCGTTCGAAAACTTCACCTTAGTATATACATTAGCCGATGAATAGAGAGATTATCAAATCAGAATTACAATACAAAGCAGTACGCAGCTCGGGGGCTGGCGGGCAAAACGTAAACAAAGTAGCAACAAAAGTGCAGATACAGTTTGCCTTCTGGGATTCGGCTGGTTTGTCTAACAGCGAAAAAGAATTGATAAAAGAAAAACTAGCGCATCGGCTTACCAAAGACAACTTGTTGATTATTGATTGTAGCGAAACCCGCAGTCAACTAAAAAACAAACAGTTGGCTACCCAAAAATTATTTAATGAATTAGGATACGCATTAAAAAAAGAAAAAAAACGCATCGCCACCAAAATTCCGAAATCGGCAATCAAAAAAAGACTCAAAGAGAAAAAACATCTCGCTGAGAAAAAACAAAACCGCAAGTTTAAATTCTAACTGATTAAGGAATATATTTTCCTTATTTTTGCTAAAATAAAACACCATGACACCTGATTTTGAAAACGAAGTGATTACCTT
>JBFHGP010000148.1:0-2101 GCA_041583035.1 Flavobacterium sp. | reverse complement strand
TGTAAATCCAATAGTTTTTTTAATTAATTTCGAAGCTTAATTACGTTTGATATTTTAACACTTTAACAAACAAACAATTGGGAGAAAAAAAAATTTTACTAGTGGGCTATATGGCAAGCGGAAAATCATCTGTTGGACAACTTTTGGCAAAACGTTTACAAATTAATTATGCAGATTTAGACCAATTGATTGAAAAAAACAATGAACAATCTGTCGCTGAAATCTTTAAAAATAAAGGCGAAATCTTTTTCCGTAAGCAAGAACATCAAATATTACATCAAATAATTGCAACACCCGACGCCATGATTTTGAGTTTGGGCGGTGGCACACCTTGTTATGCAAATAACCATTTGGTTTTTCAGCGAGAAGATGTAGTATCGGTTTATCTTAAAGCCAACGTAAGCACTTTGGTAAATAGAATAGCGGCAGATATTAGTATTAGACCATTATTGCAAAATATAGACGATTTGCCTAGCTATGTAGGACAACACTTATTAGAGCGTTCTTTTTACTACAATCAAGCACAATTTTCGGTACGTACAGATAACAAATCTATCGAAAGTATTGTTGACGAAATCATCGCTTTGTTATAAAAAAAGCCACCACGTGATTTTTACGTGGCAGCTCATTTTTTGCTATAAATATTGGTTTAGGCTAGTTCTACACCTTGTCCCGGAAAGTTTTTCATATCGTTGTCAAACATGTACAATCCGCCTTTGTCGTCTCCAATCAAATTGATTTTATCTAAAATCGTACGTGCGGTTGCTTCTTCTTCGATTTGTTCAGATACATACCATTGTAAGAAATTGTGTGTGGCATAATCTTTTTCTTCTAAAGCGATATGAACCAGCTCGTTAATGCTCTTTGATACCGCAACTTCGTGTTCGAAAAGTTGCGTAAACAAAGTTTTGAATGAGCTGTGATCTAGCACAGGCTGTGTTACCTCTGGGATGATGGCTTCGCCGCCACGTTGGTTGATATATTTGATGAGCTTGAGCATGTGCATACGCTCTTCGTCAGATTGTGCATACATAAACGTAGAAATTCCTTCAAACCCTTGATTTTCAGCCCAAGAAGCCATCGATAAATAAATTTGTGAAGAATCTCCTTCTAATTTTACTTGTTGATTGAGTGCTTGTTCTAAGTTTTTTGATAACATAACTATTGGTTTTAAAATTGTTGAATAAATTGTTTTATTCGTGCTGATAAATCGGTGTCAACACTCACCAAAGGCAAACGTACCGTGTTTTCGCAAAGTCCCAAATGATGAAAAACTTCTTTGATGCCAGCTGGGTTGCCTTGCTCAAAAATCATATCGATAATATCCATCAATTGGTAATGAATAGTGTAGGCTTCATCAGTTTTACGATCGAGACCTAGTTTTACCATTTTTGAAAACGCTTCTGGAAAACCCTCTCCAATCACAGAAATCACTCCAGAACCGCCCGCCAAAACCATCGGTAGGGTAATCATATCGTCGCCCGAAATCACCAAAAAGTTATCAGGTTTTGTCTGAATTAGTTTCATGGCTTGTACCATGTCGCCAGCAGCTTCTTTGATACCGATAATATTCGAAAAATCATTGGCCAATCTGATTACGGTTTTTGGCAAAACATTACTTGCCGTACGCCCAGGAACGTTGTATAAAATAATAGGCAATGGCGAATTTTCGGCCACCATTTTGTAATGTTGATAGATGCCTTCTTGTGTAGGTTTGTTGTAATATGGTGATACCGATAGTACTGCGTCAAATGGCTGTAAATCAGTGTTTCGTAGTTGATCGACTACTTCGGTTGTATTATTTCCACCAATACCCAAAACTAGCGGCAACCTGCCGTTGTTGGCTTCGATTATGGTTTGTTTGACCAACTCTTTTTCGCTAGGAGTAAGCGTAGCAGCCTCGGCAGTAGTGCCCAATACCACCAAATAATTGATGCCTGATGAGATGTTGAATTCTACTATTTTTTTTAATGCGTCAACATCAACCGAATAATCTTTTTTGAAGGGTGTAATGAGTGCTACACCAGTGCCAACAAATTGTTGCATAGCTTTATGGTAAAATTAAATTAATACTGTTTTCGATAAAATAAACGGTTTTTCG
>JBFHGP010000147.1:0-2218 GCA_041583035.1 Flavobacterium sp. | reverse complement strand
ATCTTTGACCGTCACGGTAAGTTATTGAAACAACTAAGCCCTAATGGCGAAGGTTGGGACGGTACTTTCAACGGACGCGATTTACCATCAACAGATTACTGGTTCAGCGTAGAATACATCGAACCAAACACAGGATTAAACAAAGAATTTAGAGGACACTTTACATTAAAACGATAAAACGTATGAATATTTTTAAAAAGCCTTTATTACTAATAGCAGCATCGCTTTTTATGGTGCCACTCGCTCAAGCACAAGAGGGAATGGCTGTTTATACTGACTATTTAACAGATAACTACTACCTGATTCATCCATCAATGGCAGGTGCAGCAAACTGTGCAAAAGTCAGATTAACCGCACAGAGACAATGGGCCGATCAAAGTGATGCACCTTCACTCCAAACATTAAGTTTTAATACCCGTGTAGGCGAACAGTCTGGGGTAGGAGCTATATTGTTTAATGATGAAAACGGTTACCATTCTCAGATTGGAGCCAAGCTCACTTATGCACATCATCTTAACTTTTCGCGTAGCGATTATGACCTCAATCAATTATCACTAGGCTTGAGTGTAGGGATGTTTCAAACTACCTTGGACGAAACGGAGTTTTTAAATGATGGTGTGATTGACCCAACGGTAAGAGGTGGATTAGAACTCAAAGATCAATATTTTAATTTTGATGTGGGCGCTTCATATCATTATCTAGATTTTTATGCGCATTTAACAGTTAAAAATTTAATCGCTCAAAAAGCAGATTTATATTCTGATATGGAAAGCGATAATAGTAGAAGGTATTTACTCTCGGCTGGGTACGTTTTTGGAAATTCGTATGATTATTTAGGTCGCAGTAGCGGATTTACATGGGAACCATCTGTTATGTTTCAGTACGCTGAAGAAACACAGGAGAAAAAGTTAGACGTAAACCTAAAAATGTATAAAGATTTTGACAGCGGACAATTTTATGCTGGGGTGTCTTACCGTACTACATTTGATGGGGCAGAATATCGCATGAATGTAGCAGAAGATGTAAGTAAACAATATTATCACGCAGTATCGCCAATTATTGGTTTGAGATACAAAAACTTGATGATTGGTTATACATATACACATCACTTTGGTGATATTCAGTTTGCTAACGGAGGTTTTCATCAGTTAACGCTCGGGTTTAATTTCTTATGTAAAGACAGTGCTTACAAATGTAATTGTCCATCGGTAAATTACTAAAAATAACCTATCATAGATTAGATGTAAAAGCCGCCTTACAAAGGGCGGCTTTTTTAACAAATTTATTTAATTAATATCATAACAATTGATTAATTTTGCCTTGATGTTATCCAAACAAATACATATTGCCCGCATTTTGCTAACCGTCTTGCTTTTTTCGCAAGGAGGTTTTGCTGTGAATGTGATGTATTGCCATGATAATATCGACAAGGTTACGGTTAACTTTTTGACCTCTTCAGAAGAAAAAGATTCTTGCGGACACGAAGTAAGAGAGCTTCCCAAAAAAACATGTTGTGATAACACCCTGTCAGAAAATACGGATAAAAATTGTTGTTTTGTAGAAGTAATTTCTCAAAACGAAACTGATTATCTCAATGTTTTTGGACTCAATTTTGATCTCTTTATTTGGAACGATGTCTATTTTGTGTTTCATCAATTTGCTGAATTTGATTTAAAACCCAAAGACATTCGCGCAAAAGTAGGCTTTAGCTCAAATGCTCCGCCACTTTATAAGCTATATCACCAATACATTTACTACGCCTAAATTTTCGTTTTTTTTAAATTCATTCAATTTTAAATTAATCGAAAATATAAACACATGAAAAACATTTTATGGCTCATCTTTTGTGTTTTTGCAACACCGGCATTTGCACAAGATATGATTAGTGGGTTGATAACCGACCAAAACAATCAACCATTAGAGGGCGTCGTTATTGCTTATACCGATAATAGCGAGTATGCCGAAACCGATAGCGAAGGCAAGTTTGAATTGATTCAGCAAAAAGAAAAATGGATCAACATCAGCTATATCGGTTATGAAACCAAAGAATTTCAGATTCTTGAAAAAACTTATTTTGATATTCAGCTCAAAGAAAACAGTAGCTTGGATGAACTGGTGATAACTACCAAACGTCAAAATACCCAAAAATCACTTACCTCAGACACCAATACCACTACGATGAACAGTGGTGAATTGCTCAAAGCCGCTTGTTGTAACT
>JBFHGP010000146.1:0-2335 GCA_041583035.1 Flavobacterium sp. | reverse complement strand
TCGTTTGAGACCAACCCTTCGATAGATGTCAATTTTGCAGATGCAGTTTCGGGCACCAAACAAATTAGAATGTTGGGCTTGACAAGTCCATACATTATGATTACCGAAGAAAACATTCCATCCGTTCGAGGAGCATCACAAGCTTACGGTCTCACTTTTACACCCGGCTCTTGGGTAGAAAGTATCCAAGTGACCAAGGGAGCGGGTAGAGTGTCTAGCGGTTACGAAAGCATGTCGGGACAAATCAATACAGAGTTGATAAAACCTGCCGATGATATTCCCTTCTACCTCAATTTATATGGTTCGCAAGATGCCCGATTCGAAGTCAACGCTCATATCAACGAAAAAGTTTCTGATAAGTGGAGCACTTCATTGTTCTTGCACGGCAATATGCGTACCAATAAAAACGACATGAATGATGATGGTTTTTTGGATAATCCAATTGGCAATCAAATTAATGTGATGAATCGTTGGCAATATGTCGATGCAGAGAAAGGTTGGATAAGCTTTTTGACAGCTAGATATATGAAGGACGATAAGCAAATCGGACAGCTCAGTTTTGACCCAGATACCGATAGGCTGACGACCAATGCTTGGGGCGGCGAGATAAATACCGAAAAATTTGACGGTAGCGTGAAGCTAGGTTATGTTTTTCCGGATATTCCGTACCGCAGCTTCGGTTGGCAAAACACCTTCAACTACCATGCACAAAATTCTTATTTTGGACTCAATCAATACGATATCACCCAGCGCAGTTTTTATTCTAATTTGATTTACAACACCATCATTAGCAATACGATGAATAAAATTTCACTCGGATTGAATTTTAACTATGACGATTATGACGAAACTGTCTTTAATCAAACGAATGCCAACTTTGATCGATCTGATTATTCTACAGGTGTTTTTGGAGAATATAATTATGACAATACCGAAAACTTCTCTATGACCCTTGGGCTTCGTGCCGATTATGGCAACAGATTAGACTTTTTTCTTACCCCAAGATTACACCTGAGATATAATCCGTGGGAAAATTCTGTTATCAGATTGTCTGCAGGTCGAGGCAAACGTTATGCAAATATTTTTGCCGAAAATCAAAACTTATTTGCCAGCTCGCGCACTTTTATTATTCGTCCAGATCATCAAGAAAATTATGGATTAGACCCCGAAGTTGCTTGGAATTACGGATTGAGCTTTACCCAAAAATTCAGATTGTTTGATAGAAGAGCAGAGGCAACAGTAGATTTTTACCGCACCGATTTCGAAAATCAAATTGTAGTAGATATCGACCAAACGGCACGAGCAGTTTCGTTTTATAATTTGGACGGAAAATCATACGCCAATTCTTTCCAGTTTGAGTTAAACTACAACCTCGCAAAACATTTCAATCTGAGAGTGGCTTACAAATATTTTGATGTAAAAACACAATACGATAAAGGGTTGATGCAAAAACCGATGCAAACCAAAAACAGACTGTTTGCCAATCTCGAATACGCTACTCATGCCAATGACAATGGCGGGCACTGGCGTTTTGATTTTACCTGGAACTGGCTCGACAAACAACGATTGCCATATACTGGCGATAATAGTACGGCCAATCAACTAAGCGATTATAGCCCATCATTCTCTACTTTTAATGCTCAGGTGACCAAAGTTTTTTCAGACCGATTTGAGGTTTATGTTGGTGGCGAAAATATAGGAAATTATCGTCAAAATAGAGTTATTTTGGGAGCAGACAACCCTTTTGGAACAGAATTTGATTCAACTATAACCTACGGGCCTATATTTGGACAAATGTATTATGGAGGATTAAGATTTAAAGTAAAATAATAATTAAATTAATTGAATATGAAATATTTAGCAATTGTATTAATGAGTGTATTTGCTTTATCAGCCAATGCACAAGAAAAGAAAAAAAACAAAAATGCCAAACACGAAGTAGAGGTAAATGGTGTTTGCGGAATGTGTGAAAAACGCATCGAAAAAGCCTCATATGCAGTGAAGGGAGTAAAAATGGCAAAATGGGATGTAGAGTCTAAAAAACTAAATTTGATTTTGGACGAACGCAAAACCAGCTTGCTCGACGTAGAAAAAGCCGTGGCCGAAGCCGGACATGATACCAAAAATGTAAAAGCTACCGACGAGAGTTATGCAAACTTACACAGTTGTTGTAAATACGAAAGAGAATAATTTACTTTTGAGTTTTTTAGCACCCGAATTGTAAAATTCGGGTTTTTTTACAGCTAATTTTTGTAAAAACTTTAAAATTATTTATAGTGTTTTACTCAATACACTTTGTTATTTTTGTGTAACAAACAAAACCTAAAAGTATATG
>JBFHGP010000145.1:0-2565 GCA_041583035.1 Flavobacterium sp. | reverse complement strand
GTATGTACGGGAATGCCATGAGGTAAACGATACCATTATTGATACCTTCTGCTTTGTTACCACCATCTTCGGTAATTAATTGTGCACGGCACATGGCACATTGCGCCTGAGATTGGTAAGCAAAACCAATTAAAAACACGAAGAATAATATCAGTTTTTGTTTCATGCGATTAATATTGATAGTAAGGAGAAATCATCAAATAAACTATAACGCCCGTTACCGCCACGTATAACCACATCGGAAAAGCGATGCGTGCAATTTTTTTGTGTTGTTCATATTTACCGAGGATTCCGCGAGTGAAAGTCACCAAAACAAACGGAATAATGATAATTGACAAAACAATATGTGTAATCAAAATAAAGAAATACACGTATCTGATAAGTCCTTCCCCTTTAAATTCGGTAGATGTTGAAGTCATGTGATAAGCGACGTACATCGCCAAAAAAGCTACTGAGCAACCGATGGCGATTTTGACCAAAAGCTCGTGCAAGCTACGGTTACCTTTTTTGATAGCGATTACTGCCAAAACCAGCAATATTGCTGTAATACCATTGATGGTTGCATAGATTGGAGGTAAAAAGCTAAGCGGTTGTACATCATAACCCATTTTTGGTAAATTGACGCCAAAAAGCAACGCCACCACCAACGGGATAACTACTGACAATACTTTGATCCAAAAATTATACTTTTTTTCTAAGGCTAATTTGTCTTCCATTATTCTGCTAATAAAATTTTTATATCCTCTTTCAAAATCTCAATACCCTCTTTCTCGATACCGTCATAATACATAATTGGGTTGCCAAATTCGTCTTTACGGCAGCGCACATGACCGTTTTTGTCAATCAAAGCAAACAAACCAGAATGCTCAAAACCACCTGGAGCCTCGTCGCTAGCTGCTGCATAAAGTGAAAATTTATTGGCCAAATCAAATATTTTTTCTTGTGTATTGGTCATAAATTGCCAATTGGGACTCACCGCACCAAGTTCTTTGGCGTGTTTTTTCAATTCTTCTGGTGTATCGTTAGTTGGGTCGATAGTGAATGATGCGATACCAAAATCATTTTCGAATTGGAAGGTATTTTGCAGTTCGACCATATTCTCATTCATGATCGGACAAATTGTTGGGCAAGAAGTGAAGAAAAATTCAACCACATACACTTTGCCATCATAAAAATCGTTGGTAATGGTTTCATTGTCTTGGTTGGTGAAACTAAAGCTAGGTGCTTTGCCCAAATCTTGTAATGTATTTTCGTCTTCGTACTGTGGTTTTGCCCCATTACTCAAACGGTCATTAGTCACTACTGAGCCCGACTGAAAGCGATCTACAATTTTTGGGATGACCAATATGCCAAAAACTAAGATGGCAAAAGCGATAACGATGTAGGAATATTTTTTCATTCTGATTCTTGAGTTTTATAATTTTTTTTAACTGCCAATCGATATTCAGCCAAGACCACTTTGAGGTCGTCATCCATCTCGTTGTGCAACACTTCGATAGGCTCGGCCATTAAATATCCATCTTGGTATGTTTGGTGTGTGATTTTTTCGTTTCTCCCTCTTATTTTCAAAGATTTATCGACAATAAAAACATAAGGTGTGTCGGCATTGGTCATGGGAGCATCTAGCTGCAAACTATTGTAATAAGCCGTAATCTCATCTTTATCCGCAAAAACGTAGTTCCATGAAGGCAGTTCTGTCGTACGGCGAAGCATTTCTACGTAATCATTCACTTCTTTTTGCAAATGATTAGGCACAACATAAACCACTTGCATATCTGTATAACGTTTGTTTTTTTGGTAAATTTCTTGGCTAACGTTGGTCATATTCGATTGGTTTTCGAAAGACAAATCGCCTATAAAACCTAAAACCGTTACTCTATCTTTGAGCGAAATATTATTTTGCCCATCAGCAGTATGCCAATGTGTAGGCAAATCAGCAATTTTTTCGTTGATTACTGACAGTTTCACAAAGGTATTAACACCCGAAGAAAAGAACAAATATGCTACAATGGGGATAACAAACAAAGCTGCGAATAAACCTACTTTTTTCATTGAATAAATTTAGTGCAAATATAAAAAATGACCGTCACAAAAACGGTCATTTTAACGCTTATTTATAGTTAATTTTAATCTTTCACCACACGCCTTACAGCAACTCCTTTTGAGGTATGAATTTTCAACAAATAAACCCCAGCCGGTAAATCACTCACAACGATAGCATTATTATTTACTTCGGAAGTTTTAATCATTTGTCCGCTCATGTCGTAAATAGTTATTCTATCTACAGAATAAAGTTGATGGTCATAATCTAAAAATACCAACTCACGGGCAGGATTTGGATAAATATTTAATCCGCTAAAATCGAATGACGGAGTGGCCAACGTACAATTGTCTGAAAACTGGTAACTACCGCCGTCAATCTGCCATGACTGATAAACACCCAAGCCTTGATTAGCCGCCTCGGCATCATCTACCTGAATACAAACATCATTGGCGGTAAGTGTAATATTCATATCGGGTATATTTACATTGTTGCCATTGTTGAGACGAATGATTTGTAAATTG
>JBFHGP010000144.1:0-2569 GCA_041583035.1 Flavobacterium sp. | reverse complement strand
TTCTGCTTTGGGTGGTTTAACGCAGGTAGAAGACATCGTACCAATTGTTACGTTTTTGGCAACAGACGGTTGGTGGATTACAGGGCAAACAATTTTGGCTAACGGAGGTTACACCACGAAATAATTTTTAAGAAAAAAAGTAAATTTCAAAACTTGACTATCTTTGTGGTAGTCAAGTTTTTTTTATTCAATAAAATGAACCTATGAATTTTTCAAACATCACCAACGAAACGGTAAAAAACATCCGCAAAAATGTACGCAAAAAAATCAAAAAATATTTTTCGACTACTCATCTTGGTGGGTACTGCAATATCATTGTATTTTGTGCCGTGGCCAATCGTCACAGCATGGCTGGCTCCTACTCCACCCAACATTCAAAAACAAGTTGATAAAGCAAAATCGTATGGTTTTGACGGCATTATTGTTTGTGTAAATCATCCGAATAATGTAAATGAATTTTATACTTCGGGTTATAAAAATAGAGAGACAAAAACCGTGACCGACCCTCATGCGCTATTCAAAATCGCCAGTGTAGGCAAATTGTATACCGCTGTTGCGATTACCAAATTGGCACATGCAGACAGTGTTTCGTTAGACAAAACTGTCGCTGAATATTTTCCGGAAATTGCACATCGCATAGAAAATTCAGACAAAATTACCATCCGTATGTTGGTGCAGCACCGTAGCGGAATCCCTGATTATACACGTCTAAACAATTATTGGGCACATCCGAAAGAGACAGAAAAAGAACGGTTAGAATTGGTTTTGGATTTACCGTCCAATTTTGCTCCAAATACCGACGAACAATACAGCAACACCAATTATTTGTTGTTGGGCAGGTTGATTGAAAATGTGACTGCTGGGAGAAAATTTGATTATATTCAACAAAAAATTCTTCTGCCACTTGATTTGCACGATACTTATGGCTCAATAAAAGATGTTGATTTAACAAGAGTTATGAGCGGATATTATGTAGGATACGACCAAGATTTAAAAACCGATGACAACGGATTGATGCTAGCAACAGCTGCCGATTTGGCAAAATTTATCCGTGCATTAAACAAAGGCGATGTGTTTACCGACACCAAAGAGCAAGCACTCTACAGCTCGCTATACAAATTTGAACATACAGGATTGATCCCAGGTTATCAGACGATTGCTAAATATCACAACGATTTGGATATTGTAGTGATTCAGTTTACGAATACTGTTGATTTTGAAGGATATAACTGGAATTTATCCGAAATTATGTACAACAGAATCATTAAGATTTTGAAAGAAAACCATTCATAAATCCTCAATATTTTCACATTTTTATATCCCAAAAAAAAACTGTAATTTGCTGATTTAATTTTTAACCCTAGCAAATGAAAAATATTTTTTTGTGGATAGGCCTAGCATTTGTCAGCACTATGCCTGTCGATGCCCAAAAACAACTGGATGTAGCCAGTATTTGGGACGGCACTTTTAGCCCCAATTATCTCAATTCTTTAAACACATTACACACCAAAAATCAATATAGTGTATTGGACGTCAATAGACTGAATAGAGCTTTTACCATAGATGCTTACGATTTTACCACTTTAGAAAAAACCGAAACACTTTTTAACAGTGCTGATTTTTCTGAAATTAAACAAATAGCTGATTATCAAATAAATAAATCTGACGATAAAATATTAATAGCAACCAACTACTCACCTATTTATCGTCATTCGTTTACTTCGGTTTATTATTTATACGACCTGAAAACCAAAAAATTAACCAACATTAGTCCAAACGAAATACAAGAGCCTTTACTCAACAATGACGGGTCGAAGGTGGCTTATGCGTTGGAGAATAATTTGTATATTTTTGATGTAGCTACACAAAAAACAACACAAGTTACCCATGACGGCAAGAAAAATGAAATCATCAATGGTATTACCGATTGGGTTTATGAAGAAGAATTTGCCTTTGTACGAGCGTTTGATTGGAATGCAGACGGAACAAAACTAGCCTACATTCGTTTTGATGAAAGCGAAGTGCCTGTTTTCTCTATGGATGTTTATGGCGAAGGTCTGTACCCACAGCAGCAAGTTTTTAAATACCCAAAAGCAGGCGAAAAAAATTCTGAAGTAAGCTTACATTTGTATGATGTGAACAAAGCATCTACGCAAAAAGTAGCTTTAAACACCGATACAGCTTACTACATTCCGCGTATAAAATTCACCAACAACGCCAATGTGTTGAGCGTGCAAACGCTGAATCGTCATCAAAATCAATTGAATTTATTGTTTGTGGATGCCAATTCGGGCAAAACATCGACCATTCTTACCGAAAAAGACGATGCTTATGTAGATATTACTGATAATTTGACTTTTTTGAACGACAACAGTTTTATTTGGACCAGCGAAAAAGACGGTTATAACCATATTTATCATTACAACAACGATGGTTCGCTAAAAAAACAAGTGACCAACGGCGATTGGTAGGTGACCAATTATTACGGTTATAACCAAAAAGACGAAACCATTTATTATCAATCGGTTGAAAACGGGTCAACCAAACGCGATGTGTACAGCATTCAACT
>JBFHGP010000143.1:0-2619 GCA_041583035.1 Flavobacterium sp. | reverse complement strand
TGTTTTTTCGTTGATGAAAAACGGTTTGGATGAAGGTGTAGAGTTTGTAGGAGGGCGTACTTTTCAGGTGCGTTTTGATCAACCAGCAGACCATACAGCTATCAGCAACCAATTGAGCGAAGATTTTGGTACCAATGTAGAAGTGAAGCAATTTGGCCCGATAGAGCAAGTGCGTATCATCACCAAATATATGATCGAAGACGAAACTTCTGAGGTTGATGAGCAAGTAAACAAAATGTTGTATGAGAGTTTGAAATCACACTTCAAAACGCCATTGGCTTACGAAGATTTTATCAATACTTCAGACGCCTCAGCTACATTAGGTGTATTGCAAGCGACCAAAGTAAATCCGACGATTTCTAACGATATCAAAACAGATGCTTTGTGGGCAGTTATTGGCGCTATCGGTATGATTTTTATCTATTTGATTATCTCATTCAAAAGATGGCAATATTCTTTTGGTACGGTTGTAGCGATTATCCACGATGTTGTATTTGTACTTGGTTTGTATTCGTTGTTGTACAAAGTGATGCCTTTTCATATGGAGATTGACCAACACTTTATCGCAGCCATCCTTACTGTAATCGGATATTCTGTAAACGATACCGTAGTTGTATATGACAGGGTAAGAGAATATTTGACAGGCAATGGAGAAAAAGGATTGACGGTAGAAGAGATTGTCAACAAAGCTGTTAATACTACAATTGCACGTACAATCAATACCTCGGTAACTTTGTTATTTGTATTATTGGTGATGTTTATTTTTGGAGGAGACTCTATCAGAGGCTTTATGTTTGCCATGCTGATAGGTATCATCGTAGGTACATATTCATCATTGTTCTTGGCAACACCAATCTTGGTAGATACCTTGTCTAAGAAAGAAAAACAAGCTATCGAAGACAGACACAACAACCCTGAAGAGGAAGAAGAAGTAGAGATTATTCAAGAATAACGCTTTACTACGTTATAGCAAAACAAACACCCCAGTTTTCTTGAAGCTGGGGTGTTTTTGTATTTGGTAAAATGTAAATTTATACTTTGTACACTACGGCATTGACGTTCATTCCGGCACCCACAGAGGCAAACATGACAACCTCGCCAGCATTTATCGAATGCTCTGGCAACTCTTTGTTTTTGATCATTGTAAATAAAGAAGGGATAGTTGCCACGCTGCTGTTGCCGAGCTTGTGAATTACCATAGGCATGATATTTTTAGGTATTGGTTTATCATACAATCCATAAAAACGCTCAATAATGGCTTCGTCCATTTTTTCATTCGCTTGATGAATGATAATTTTGTTCAATTGGTCGATAGAATATCCACTATTTTCCAAACACTTTTTCATTGCGTTGGGTACATTAGTTAATGCAAATTCATATATTTTTCTACCATTCATTTTGATGTACTTGGTAGACGATTGATTGTTGATATTGTTAGATTCGCCAAAATATAAATAATCTTTTTCTTTAGCGGTAAATGATGCAGATAGATGAGCAACAATACCACTTGTGTCATCACTTTTTTCTATCACTACAGCGCCTGCACCATCACCATAAATCATACTGTCTCTATCGTGCATATCAACTACTCTAGAAAGCGTTTCTGCTCCGATGACCAAGCAGCGATTTGCCATTCCCGATTTGATGTAAGCATGTGCTTGTATCACCGCCTCAATCCAACCAGGACAACCAAATAAAATATCATAAGCGACGCAAAAATTGTTTTTTATTTGCAACGCATGTTTTACCCTAGAGGCCAAACTAGGTACCATATCAGACTGTATTGTACCGTAAGTAACATCGCCAAAATTATGTGCAAAAATGATGTAATCAAGTGTTTCTGGGTCTATATTAGCGTCTTTGATGGCTGCCTGTGCTGCATATAACCCCAAGTCTGATGTTACTTGATTGTCTTCAGCATACCGTCTCTCTTCAATGCCTGTAATTTGCTTGAGTTTGTTTGCAATAGTTGTGTTGTTTTGTTTGAGCATCTCTCCGTCGTCGTTCATAAACTTGTGATTGTCAAAAAAAACATTGGTAATTGTTTTGTTGGGGATATAATTACCAACTCCTATGATTTTACTTGTCATAAATTAATTTTTGATTTTAGATATCAGTAAATATAAAAAAATGAGTAGACAAAAACTAATTTAATCAATTCTTTTTTAAGGCTTATCAAGTCTGGTCTGAATCTACTTATTGGGTGATTATTCACCTGTTTTTTTGTTTTTTTCTTCAATCCATTTAGACATATATTTGAGTGCGTTGTGCTGGTTGTCATGCAAAATTTGTTGAACAAAATGCCTTTGCCGATGCTTACTGAGCTTGGTTTTGAGTTGTTCTACTCTATGCGATAGTTTCTCCAACAAATCATTATTTTGGTAGTTGTTTTTATAGATTTTATAACCTGTTTTTTGCGCGTTTTTCCAAATCTTTTCGTCTTGGTATATTACAACAGATTGATAGGCAAAATCATTATCGTCATCAGTAACAAAACCGCACCATTCATTGTCGAGTGTCATATCTTCTGCACCGATAGTTGTGGTCACACTAGGTAAACCAGCTTGCATGGCGTCAACAAATTTACCTTTAATACCCGCACCAAATGGTATCGGAGCC
>JBFHGP010000142.1:0-2693 GCA_041583035.1 Flavobacterium sp. | reverse complement strand
GGCCATTAACGCCAGAACCATCCTCACAGTTTCTTTTTGCATTATCTGCTTCTTTTCGAGCTTTTTTGTCAGACTTTCCTCTGTTTCGATGATAGTCGTATGACAGCTGCCATACTGTGTCACATGAACTTGAATTAACCGCATCAGTTTTTTCTACCACCTTCATTGGCAGCGAAAGTTGTTCCTGCAAAAGCTATACAAGCTATTGCGCTAAATAAAATTTTCTTCATCGTGTTTTAATTTTTTAGATGATTAATAAACATTTTTTGAAAGCACTATAAATACCTTGTCTTATCCACGAGCTCTTGGTTATGTTTTAACCACAAACCTAAAAAGTACATTTTATAAATAAAATTTTTATTTTCAATAGTTTATGGTTATATTATTTTGGTGATCAGGTAGGTATAGGGACTGTTGTGTGTTGCGCGGTTAATTGTTTAAAAATTTTTCATTGGCTTCAATGTGCTCTTTGGCAAGATCATAAATAGTCACTTCACGTGCAGGTTCTAAGCTAAACTCATCCATACTTGTCGTTGTATTCAATTCTATTCTTTCGAGTTTGAATATTTTTTCATTTCGCTCATTAGCATAAATCACTAACCCCGGCAATCCTGTAATGTTAAAAGGGCCATATTGGTAAGGCAACTCTGGAGCAAACCAGGCTTCATAACTGTAATATTCTTCTTCTTTAGAATATACGTTTCTTAATTTCCCAATCGCTTTTATACAATTATATCCATCAATGTTTTTTGTCTCTTCAGTAATTTCCCACGCTATGTTTACATCGTCTTTGCAGATGACAAGTTCTGTGTAATTAGAATAATTGTTACTATAAAAGAGTTTATCTTTTGGATAATAAAACATTGGATAATAAGTGCCTCCAAAAATATCACTATGGTCGGTGAGGTTGTTTAGCTTATTCTCTGAGGTGTAATACGAATGATTATTGTCAAAAAACAAATGTATTGGATTATGTTTAGCAAGATCATTAGGATATATTAATTGAGTTCCTGTATTTAAAGGCTCATCTGTTACAAACCTAAATGAATAAACTGCATGATGCGTTTGTGCCAATACACCGAAAGCACTAAAAAATAAGACAAATAAAATTAAATGATTTTTCATAACTTTTTTAATAATAACGCATAAACCACTCAATTATTATCCAAACACAAAAAAAGCTCAACTGTTTGTGTAGTTGAGCTTTTGATAAAAAATTATGCTTTGTTATGCCATGGTATGAAAAACGTTTTGCACATCATCATCCTCTTCAATTTTTTCTAAAAGTTTTTCTACATCGGCCTGTTGTTCTTCGGTAATCTCTTTGGTTACCTGAGCGATGCGGTCAAAGCCCGAAGATAAAATCTCGATATTTCTGTCTTCCAATTCTTTTTGTATAGCACCAAAACTATTGAATGGCGCATAAATATGAATACCATCTTCGTCTTTAAAAACCTCTTCTACACCAAGGTCAATAAGTTCTAACTCAAACTCTTCTAGGTCTATACTATCATCCGTAGGGATAGTAAAATTACAATTGTGATCAAACATAAATTCGACCGAGCCTTGCGTGCCCAATGTCCCGTTACATTTGTTAAAATACGAACGAATATTAGCCACTGTACGGTTGTTATTGTCAGTCGCTGTCTCTATCAATATCGCAATACCATGTGGCGCATATCCTTCAAAAAGCACCTCTTTATAATCGGCAGTGTCTTTGTCAGACGCTCTTTTGATGGCGCGCTCCACATTGTCTTTGGGCATGTTGGCAGCTTTGGCATTTTGTATTACAGCACGTAGTCGAGCGTTGGTCTCAGGGTTTGGGCCACCTTCTTTTACAGCCATTACAATGTCTTTACCAATACGCGTAAAAGTTTTGGCCATGGCCGACCAGCGTTTCATTTTTCGTGCTTTTCTAAATTCAAATGCTCTTCCCATATCTTTTGTATTTTGGTAAGCAAAAATACTAACAATTTAATTTTTTTGAAAATTTTTGTGGAGCAATTTACTTTCACAAAAATTAATCAAATGATTTTCGTTGTTCGGTTTAACATTTTATTGACGGTCGATAACGTAGTTTTAGCACACAAAACGCCGCTCGGTTGTCGTTATTAATGAGAATCTTTGTAAATTTGTATGATATTAATTTGACAATGAAAAGCATACAAAACAAAACCCTACAAGAGTTAGAACTACACACCGTACTCCATACCATTGCTGATTTTTGCGTGACCGATAAAGGCAAAATAGCTGCGACAGAGGTGCGTCCGTATGCTGATAAAGCTTTGTTGATCAAAGAATTAAAACGTACGTCAGAATATACATCTTCGTTTAGTAACAACAACGCTATTCCGAGTCATTTTTTTGAAAGTATTGACCGCGAACTCAAATTTCTGAAAATCGAAAACAGTTTTTTAGAACCCGAAAGTTTTAAACGCATCAACGATTTGGTCAAAACTACCTATCAACTCAATGTATTTTTTAAAAAATTTCAAGAATATTACCCCGAGCTCTGTTTTTTGGTACAAGATATCGATAGCAACAAAACCATTACCCAAAAGATAGAACAGGTAATTGATAAATATGGCGAAATAAAAAATAATGCGTCGAATGAGTTGGCTAATATTCGCAAAAATATTGCCGAAGTAAGGGCAAAAATCAACCAAAGTTTTGCCAGTGCGTTGTCACAATAT
>JBFHGP010000141.1:0-2715 GCA_041583035.1 Flavobacterium sp. | reverse complement strand
GTTTGGGATTTGATGATGAAAAATATTTATAATATTGATGGGCAACAAATTTCTCAAGAGGGTTTTTTGTTCAATATTTTATATACCGACCCGCAACCACTCAACTACATTGCGCCAGCTGGTAGCACCGCTTTACCAGCCGATGTAGAGAGCAAAGCCTTGCTTAATGTTTTTAATTTGGATAGGCTCAACAATACCAATGATCCGCAACAAGGCGGAGACGGTTATTTTGACTTTGTGAGTTCTAACATGTCTACCAACCCAGATTATAGCAACAATAACAACAGTTATAGCGGTGGTCGTGGAGGCGCATATAACAATAACCAAAACGGACAAACCAATACCAATACTTTTGACGGCATTACCATCAATCCGCAAAATGGGTTGATTATTTTTACCAGTGTAGAGCCGTTTGGTAAATATTTATTTGATAAATTATCTGTAGGTGGTGGCGAAGATTATGAGATTGACGCTTCGTATAACGACAATCAGAAAAAATACGTTTTTAGAGACATGTATCGTAAAAATGCAACCAAAGCATTGCAAGACAGTCAAAAAAACAAATTTCAGTTAAAAGGAAAATACCGTTCTACAGGCTTGGGCGGAGGTATCAATGTTGGGTATAACGTACAACCAGGCACAGTCTCGGTGACAGCTAGTGGGCGAACACTTATCGAAGGGCAAGACTATACTGTCGATTATTCTTCGGGTAGTGTAGAAATCATCAACCCATCTTTAGAGAACTCTCAAGTAGAGATATCGGTAGAGAGTAACAATATGTTCCAGCAGACGCAAAAAACCTTTTTTGGAGTAAATGTGGATCATCAGTTTAACGAAAATTTCTCTATCGGGGGTACTTATTTGAGATTGTCAGAGCAGCCATTGACAGTAAAAAGTAATTATGGCTACGAAGCAGTAAATAACACAATTTTAGGTTTTAACGCCAATTATTATACAGAGACACCGTTTTTGACGCGTTGGGTAAACAAATTGCCAAACGTAGATACCGATGCTAAATCAGACATAAGCTTCAAAGGTGAGTTTGCTTATTTGATACCAGGCGCATCTAACCGCGACCAGCTCAATGGCGAAGCGACATCTTTTGTAGATAGTTTTGAGGGTAGTCACTCCAACATTAGTTTGTTATCACCAAATTCGTGGTACTTGTCGAGTGTGCCCGTAGGTTTTGGCGAACAATTCCAAGACTTGCAAAGTGGATACCGACGTTCAAAATTGTCTTGGTACCGCATCGACCCAATTTTTTACTCACCAAGCAGACGACCAGACGGCATTACCGATGCAGATTTGGCTTCGAACAAAACACGCCGTATCCTCAAAGAAGAAATTTTTCCGAGTATGGATGTGGCTGCAGGAGAATTATTGGTAGTCAATACTTTAGATCTTACTTATTATCCGAAAGAACGAGGGCCTTACAACTTTAATCCAGAATATCTAAATAGCAATTCGTCGCTCAATCCTACACAAAATTGGGCAGGTATTATGCGTTCAATGTCTTCGCCAAACTTTGAGCAAACCAACGTTGAATATGTAGAGTTTTGGATGATGGATCCGTACACCGGCAACCCAGGCGATGTAGTTGATATTACCAACGAAGGTAAATTGTTTTTTAACTTCGGATATATCTCTGAAGACATTTTACAAGATGGGTTAAAACAATACGAAAACGGTTTGCCAGGCGCTGACAACAGTACGCCTACCATCAGCAGTGATTGGGGGAGAGTACCTGCATCAACCGCCTTGATTTACGCCTTTGATACCGATAACAACAACCGATTGTATCAAGATGCTGGTCTTGATGGTTTGCTAGATGACGATGAGCGAGTGAAGTTTCCTGATTTTGCTAACTTTGATGACCCATCGGCAGATAATTATGAGTATTTTTTGACAGCTTCTGGCGATATCGTACAGCGATACAAAAACTACAACGGTTTACAAGGCAATAACCCTATTGAGTTTTCTGACAATAATCGCGGAAACAACAATATTCCTGACAAAGAAGATATCGATGGAGACAACACCATGAATACCATCAATGCTTATTATGAATACGAAATAGCCGTAAAACCAAACCCAGTGGTGGGCGAAAATTATGTAACCGATGTACGCACCACCGATGCACAACTGCCAGATGGCTCGACTACACCAGTAAAATGGGTGCAGTATAAAGTGCCTATCCAAGCCAATCCTGACCGTGCAGTAGGCGCTATTGCCGATTTACAATCGATACAGTTTATGCGTATGTATGTGACTGATTTTACCGATGAGGTTACGCTTAGGTTTGCCTCATTAGACTTGGTGCGAAGCATGTGGTATAGATACGAAAACGATTTGATTGAAGATCCTAATCTGGTTATCGATGGCAGCAACACTGGTTTTGATGTAGAGTCTGTCAATATTATCGATAACTTTTCAAGACAACCGATTCCGTACGTGATGCCACCAGGTATCGAGCGCGAGCAAATCAACCAAAACAATACGGTTGTTAACCAAAACGAGCAATCGTTGGCGATGACTGTATATCAGCAAAACAAAAATATCGCTGTACCATCGGGCTTAGAACCAGGTGATGCAAGAGCGGTGTTCAAAAATTTTTATGACCCGATAGACATGCGTAGTTACAAAAAAATGCGTATGTTTTTACACGCCGAAGCATTAGACGGACCAGAAGATCCTACACGATTACAAGACGATGAG
>JBFHGP010000140.1:0-2751 GCA_041583035.1 Flavobacterium sp. | reverse complement strand
GTGTCGGCTCCGTCAATAATCGCGCTCATACACTCGGTAGTGGTACGCAACATATTCACATTATAATCGTACAAAGTTTTGTTGCGGCGCGTAGGTTTTGCCATGATGTGGAAGCTGATGTTTGAAGAATATTCGTTGGCCAACACATTCAAAAGCCATCTGAGCGCACGTAATTTGGCTATTTCGAAAAAATAATTGCTCCCAACAGCCACTTCGACAGTGATGTTTTTGTCAAAATCTTGGATGCGGTTGAGGTATTCATTGGTATGAGCAAGTGTGTATGCCAATTGCTGAATCATATTGGCGCCTGCGTTTTGATAAATCGTTGAGTTTACCGTAAGCCAATTGATGTTTTTTGCCTTTTGATTGACGTTTTGTAAGATTTCGAAATCGGTTTTTCCGTCACTAAAAAAGTTGCCGTCAAAGCAAAGTTGATGAATCGGGTCTACCAAAACAAACACCTCAAAACCAAGTTTTGCAGCCTCTGCATCAATTTTCACAATGGTCGATTCGTCCAAAAACAACAACTGGCAATACACTGCTTTTGGAGTTTTTACCGCATTGAGCAAAGCTACAACATCTGTTTCTTTATTCGGAATAATAAATCGGATGCTTTCTGCACCTCTTTGTAGAGTTTGGTTGGCTCTGTCAATAGATTTTTCAAGGTCGTAAACATAAATTTCTTGTAAAATAGAAAACGCTGTATTTTGCGTGTTCACCTCGCTAATCAACTGATCTTCATCATGATGGTAGAATGGTTTTACCTTGATGCCTTCTAGGCTTTCCCAGACCAATGTATCGTTATAGTCTGCCCCTTTCAGCTCAAACTGAATAAGGTTTTTCCATTCTTTAGAACTTATTTTCTCAAAATCTTGAAATAATTTTTTCATAAAAATAATTTTATTATTTAGCTTCTACCGAGTCGATTTCGATGATATACACATCTTCATTTTCACGTTTCATGTAATATTTTTCTCGGGCAAATTTTTCTATTTCTTCTGCTTTACTCAGTCGTTGTAAAGATGACTTATCTTTCTCTATTTCAGACTTATAAAACTCTTTTTGCTTTTCTAATTTTTCTATTTCTTGGTTGATTTCTCTATGGTTGAGCAAAGAGTAAGTATCAAAAAAAATGAGCCAAAGAGCAAAAAAAGTCACTACCAAAACAATTCGATTGGTAAACCATTTTACAAACGGATATTTTTCTACAAAACGATTGATTTTATCTTTCATAAAGCAATTATTTTATCGTTTGTTTGATTACGGTTTGTACAATATCCACTGCTACGGCATTATATCTGTCATTAGGGATAATGATATCGGCAAAAGTTTTTGTCGGTTCTATAAACTGTTCGTGCATAGGTTTGAGTGTGCTTTGATACCTTGTTAATACTTCTTCTATATCACGGCCACGCTCGGCAATATCTCTGCGCAAACGACGGATGAGTCTTTCATCGGCATCGGCATGCACAAATATTTTGATGTCAAACAAGTCGCGTAAAGCAGGATTGGTAAAAATCAAAATTCCTTCGACAATCATCACTTTTCGCGGATGCGTTTTGATAAAATCGCCTGTGCGATTGTGATGTACAAACGAATATACTGGTTGATTGATGCTTTTGCCCTCTTTGAGTTCTTGCAAATGCTGTGTAAGCAATTCAAAATCAATAGAACGAGGGTGGTCAAAATTAATCAACTCGCGTTCTTCAAAACTCAAATGATCGTTGGCTTTATAATACGAATCTTGAGAGATAATCCCGATTTCGTCTTCGGGCAACTCTTTGATTATCTGATTCACAACAGTTGTTTTTCCACAGCCAGTACCTCCGGCAATTCCTAAAATTAACATTGATAGCGATTTTCTACAAAAATAAGAAATAAAAAGTTTTTTTTTCAAAAAATCAGCAACTACCTATTTAATAAATATTTGTTGGATATAATTTTAGTAACTTTGCGTACCAAATACAAACATTATGGCTAGTTTAAAAGAGCGTTGGGGAGTTACTTCAAACTTTCAGATGGTAATTATTTTTATCGTTTTTGCGATTACAGGCAGTACATCAGCTTGGATTACCCGACCTATTTTGGCAGCAATTGGGATTGAAAAAGATGCGATGAATCCGTTTATTTATTGGCCTTTGTCGTTATTATTAATCTTGCCAGTTTACAAAGTTTTGTTGATTGCTATTGGTACTTTGTTTGGTCAATACAAGTTTTTTTCTCGTTTTGTCAAAAAAATGTTGATCCGAATGCGTTTGGGTTTTTTATTTGGGTGGAGCAAAGAAGATTTACAATAAATCACTGACTATCATATAGCAAAAAGCGTTTACGGAAGTTCGTAAACGCTTTTTTTTGCTGTTGATTGATTAAAACTCTTCTTCATCAAAGTCTTCATCATCATCAAAGTCTTCATCGTCAGAGTTTTTGGTTTTTGGTTTTTTACTATCTAATCCTTCATTCGGAATACCATCAACGCCTACCAATTCGTCATCATCTTCGTCAAAATTTTCGATACGATCGGCTAGTTTGGTACTTACTTTTACCAAGTATATCGTGTCTTCGGTTCTTACTTCAACGGCTTCAACGCTTTCGTTTCTGGCGTTTTTGAAACGGATAATGTCTGTATCATCATATCCATCCGGAAATTTTTCTACCAAGAGCGTTAAAATTTCGTTGGTTAGCTTAGCATAATCAACTATAACTCGTTTCATTGTTTGGCTACTTTTGGTTGTTGTCACTGTAATAGTTTTG
>JBFHGP010000139.1:0-2775 GCA_041583035.1 Flavobacterium sp. | reverse complement strand
GCCCGATATTTTTTTGGGAGATAAATCGTGAAGCGGGGTAATATAAGGCTCGTCGTCAGTTTTTTTTTGAGCTGTTTGAGACGTTGTCCACTCACTCAATCGCGGTATCGTAACTGGTATTTTCCCTACAGCTTGTGTCTCGCCAAACAAAATTTCGGCTGCTGCTATATGCGCATACTTATTGTTTTGATACGCCAACAAAACTCCGCTTAGCTGAGAAAAATCAGTTACATCCAACAATGCATAAGGCTTGGTAAAAGCCACCAATGTGGTTGGTTTTACTTTGGCTATTTGTTGGATAAACTTCAGCTCGTTGTTTTTAAAATCATGATTTTTCCATGGATTGTCTGCTTTGTGAAAGCCTAAAATCACTTGGTCATAATTTGCCAATTCACGCGGATTATCGATACTCGAAAGATAGAAAGTAGTTACATCGGCACGATTTTGCAACGCATCTACAAAATCATTATTCACATCATCACCTAGTTTTACATAAGCGATTTTTTGAGTTTTTCGCAAAGGCGATTGTGGTTTTTTACCCCATGTAAGCGCTGCTCTATACAACTCAAGGTTAAGACTTTTGTATTTTTGTTGATTGAGGTCGTTGCTAAGATTATTCAAATCTATGGCTTGAGAATTTTTTGCCATCACTGGATATTTGTAACGCAAAATACGCTTGACAGACTCTGCCAATCTCTCTTCAGAAATTTCGCCATTTTTTACAGCCTGAACTATTTTTTGAATTCCTAAAGGCACATTTTCAGAAAAAAGCAAGATATCATTACCTGCTTTAAACGCTTCCAAATCAACTTGTCCGGCAGACTTGTTACGGGTAACACCTTTCATGTTTAAGGCATCTGTAAAAGCTAATCCTTCAAACTTCAACTCATTGCGCAACAAATCGGTAACTGTTTTGTAAGACAGCGAGGTCGGTAAACCTTTTTTGGGTTCGATAGCGTTGACCTCCAAATGTGCCACCATCACACTAGACAGTCCAGATTGAATAAGTTTGCGATAAGGGTAAAGCTCTACTTCGTCTAACCGTTTGCGCGAAAAACTCAAATATGGCAAGGTATGGTGTGAGTCTGCAGATGTATCACCGTGCCCCGGAAAATGTTTTGCTGTTGCCAGTACGCCCCGACTCTCTACTCCGTTTTTGAAAGCCACTGCATGCAAGGCTACCTGATGCTGGTCTTCGCCGTACGAACGCACACCAATAATTGGATTTTTTGGATTGGTATTCACGTCAACCACGGGCCCAAACATAAAATTGATATGCATGCGGTTTGCCTGCTCACCCATTTGCTCACCTACTTTGGTAATCAAATCATAATCTTGTATTGCGCCCAAAGTCATATTGTAAGGATAGGCGTGTGTAGAGTCTAATCGCATACTTAACCCCCACTCTGCATCGATACCCACAAAAAGCGGAATAGTTGATTGGGCTTGCAATCTATTAGTGATTTTTGCCTGACGATATGGTCCACCCTGAAAAAATATTACTCCGCCAATTTTGTTATCGATGACCATTTTTTCTAATTCTTGTACATGGCTTTCGTTTTTATTCGAATAAGCAGCAACCATAAAAAGCTGGCCTACTTTCTCTTCAAGCGTCATTGCATTATACTGTTGATCTACCCATTGAGACTGAGTTTGTGCATTTATCATTGGGATAGCCATTAACAAAACAGCCAAGCATAGCAAATATTTTTTCATAGTTGTCGATTATTTCAAAAAATCAGTTTCAAATTTACGATTAATCACGTAAAGCACAAAGAGAAAAAACCATCGATATTTTTTCGACTGTTAAAAAGCATTACTTATCTTTGGCTTTATTTTAAACAACAATACGATGGATTTAGAACAAAAAAACTGGTGGGAACAAGCCAACAGCGACAGCAACGCAGTGATTTTGGATGTGCGTACTGACGAAGAAGTAGCCGAAAAATCGATTCCGAATGCGATACATTTTGATTTTTACAAAGGGCAAGAATTTTTAGACAACTTAGCAACTTTAGACAAAGACAAAAGTTACTTTGTATATTGTAAATCTGGTGGGCGGAGTGGCCAAGCTTGTATGATTATGCAACAACTAGGATTTGAAAAAACCTACAACTTGGTAGGCGGAATCACAGAATGGAACGGACCAGTTAAATAATTTTATGGATTTAATTGATTTTATACTCCACATAGACGTACACTTGGCCGATTTATTAGCCAATTATGGTGTGTGGATTTACGCCATATTATTCCTGATCATTTTTGTAGAAACAGGCTTTGTAGTCATGCCTTTTTTACCTGGAGACTCTTTGCTTTTTGCGGCAGGGATGCTCGCTGCTCAATACCCTGATAGCCTCAATGTTTGGCTCGTTATAGGGTTGCTACTCATTGCAGCAATTACTGGTGATAGCCTCAATTATTCTATCGGAAAAAATGTTGGCAATCGGATGCTTAATTTCACTATTTTTGGCAAAAAACCAGTGCAACCACAGCATATTCAAAAAACACATGATTTTTACAACAAATACGGTAGCAAAACTATTGTAATTGCTCGTTTTGTACCAATTGTAAGAACATTAGCTCCTTTTGTGGCAGGTATTGGTCGAATGAATTACCCAACGTTTATCAGCTATAACATCATCGGAGCGATTTTGTGGGTGGTTGGGATTACCTTAGCTGGGTTTTTCTTAGGTAATATCCCTATTATAAAAGATAATTTTTCTAAAGTAATTTTGATAATCATATTTCTTTCGGTATTGCCGATTGTTTTTTCGG
>JBFHGP010000138.1:0-2833 GCA_041583035.1 Flavobacterium sp. | reverse complement strand
AATAGCAGTAAAGCCAAAAATTATGCAAGCAAAAATCAGTATAAACCCCGTAATTACTGAGGTCATATAAGTATAATCAAAAAAATATACAAACAAATAAAACAGTATCAATACGATAGCCAAAGTTATGCCTAGCTGTATGCCTGTTTTTTGGGTAGGTGTATCCATTTACAAAAACATTAATATTGTCAATGGGCTAAATTACTAAAAATAGCGTTTTTAGCGACACAATTAGCAAATTATTAATGCTTTGCTGATTTTACTCGATAATGCGTTTGATCACACGAAGTTTGTGTGTATGTCTTCCAGTATCTACATTGAGAATCCCTAAGTGGTCGATGCGGTCGATGCGCACCTTACCGTGAGCATGAATGATATAATTGTCTTTCATCATGATACCTACGTGGGTGATTTTGCCCTCGTCATTGTCAAAAAAGGCCAAGTCTCCAGGTTCGCTTTCTTCAATAAAACTCAGATTTTCGCCCAAACATGCTTGCTGATAGGCATCTCTCGGGATGTGATAACCATTGAGCTTATACACCATTTGCGAGAAACCCGAACAGTCTATCCCAAAAGGTGTTTTCCCGCCCCAAAGATAAGGGCTATTGATGTACATAAATGCGGTATTGATAAGGTTTTCTTTGGGTTGTTTACCACTAAGAACATTCCCTTCAAATACAAAATTATCTTTGTTAACTGATGGCACAGACAAAAAAGTAAGTTCTGCCCCCAACGGCACCGTTGTCAACACGTGCGCATCGTTGGCCAGATGTTCTATCAAGTCGCCATTGAGCAACTGATTTCTGTTTTGGATTGCCAAAAAATCTTCTACTGTAATAGGCAATGTTTGCTTAGCATCCAACCATCCTTCATATTGGTCATTTTGCAAGACCACCTTGTGCCAAGAACCTTGCGATTCGGTAACTTTCATGGTTTCGCCAAACAATACTTGTGAGACCATCTCGCTACGATTAGCGGCTTCGGCTCTCAACGGAACAATAGATAGATTGCAAATTGCGTACATTAATTACAGAAATAACAAAAGAGCAGAGAATAAAGACCGAGAAACAGTACTTTATTCTCTATTCTTTGAGTTGAATATGATTATGCTCTTTCAATCACAATAGCAGATGCACCACCGCCACCATTACAGATAGCTGCTGCACCTATTTTTGCATTATTTTGTGCTAATACGTTCATCAAAGTGACTACAATACGCGCCCCTGAACATCCTAACGGGTGACCTAATGATACTGCGCCACCGTTTACATTGATTTTGTCTTGACTCAAGTTTAAGATTTTGGCATTGGCCAATCCTACCACAGAAAAAGCCTCGTTGAATTCGAAGAAATCTACTTCATCCATTTTTACTTGTGCTTTTTCTAATGCTTTTGGCAAAGCTTTTGCCGGAGCTGTTGTAAACCATTTTGGCTCTTGGGCTGCATCAGCATATCCTTTTACGTAAGCCAATGGTGTCAATCCCAGCTCTTGAGCTTTTTCTTCGCTCATCAAAACTACTGCTGCAGCGCCGTCATTGATTGTAGACGCATTGGCTGCTGTCACAGTACCTTCTTTGGTAAAAGCAGGTCGTAAGCTAGGTACTTTTTCTAGTTTGATATTAGTAAACTCTTCGTCTTTACTCACTATTACCGGTTCTCCTCTACGCTGTGGCACTTCTACTGGTACTACTTCGCTGTCAAACTTACCAGCATCCCATGCTGCAGCTGAGCGCTTGTATGATTCTACCGCAAAAGCATCTTGCTCTTCACGGCTGATGCTGTGTTCTGTCGCGCATAAATCTGCACAAACTCCCATGGCGTTGTTGTCATATGCATCGGTAAGACCATCTTTTTGCATACCATCTACAAAAGTAACTGAGCCAAATTTTGCACCGTTTCTCAAATGTGCGTAATGCGGAATCAAACTCATGTTTTCCATCCCACCTGCAACAACTACCTCAGCATCGCCTGCCATAATCGCTTGCGAAGCTTGCATGATAGCTTTCATCCCAGAGGCACAAACTTTGTTGATGGTCGTTGCTGGCACTTCGTTAGAAAGCCCTGCCAACAATGCTGCCTGACGAGCTGGTGCTTGCCCTGCTCCGGCTTGTACTACATTACCCATAATCACTTCGTTCACCAACTCTGGCTTCAGATTTATTTTTTCTAATGCTCCTTTGATAGCGACAGCACCAAGCTGTGGTGCAGGAACGGTTGATAGCGCTCCCATAAAACTTCCGATTGGCGTTCTTGCCGCAGAAACTATAACGACTTTCTTCATAATTTACAAAAATTAGTTTTTACGATGCGAATTTAATCAAATATGATGCAAAATCCAATATTTTACCCAACAGATTGTTTTTTGCTATCAATTGCTTCAACTTTATTTAATTGATTTTTAACCTCTTTCAAAATTTTACAAAAAATACCGCTCAAAATATTTGCATGAATACAAAACTTGTTATAGATTTGCCACCGCTTTTAAGTTCTTATTGAAGATTAAAAACAGGAGAGGTGCCGGAGTGGTAACGGAGCAGATTGCTAATCTGTCGGCGGGCAACCGTCGCCAGGGTTCGAATCCCTGTCTCTCCGCTTTTTTTCGGGGTGTAGCGTAGCCCGGTCATCGCGCTTGGTTTGGGACCAAGAGGTCGCAGGTTCGAATCCTGCCACCCCGACAAAACCTTCTCACTTTGAGGAGGTTTTTTCATTTTAATCAATGTCTTGTCCTGAAATAGCGATACACAAATTTTATCGTTATGGAAAACTATCAAGGAAGTCGCTATGTAAAGCGCACCCAGAAGGACTATTCAATGTCTTTAAAACTTCAAGTTGTT
>JBFHGP010000137.1:0-2926 GCA_041583035.1 Flavobacterium sp. | reverse complement strand
GCAGTGTCGTATATACCGTCTTTGAAAGCACCTATTTCGCGGTTGAATTTGTCACGTTGAATATACCTTACTCCTTTTACACCTCTCAATTCTTTCTCATACGCTTGTTCTACACCTTGTATGCCTATCAAATCTCCGCTTTTGTAGTACGGATTTCGTTTTACTTCGGCTTCGTTGGCTTGGCGGATATATCCAAAAATATTAGCTCCGTAATCAACTTGATAATCGCGGAGGTTACGTTTTTGCACAAAAAATCCTTTGAAATGTCTGAGTTTTTCTTGAAAAGCTGAAAATTCTCTTTTGGTTAATTGACCTAAAAAAATAGAAGGCAACCTTGGGCTATAAACCTTAGCTTTTCTAAGTTTTTCATCAAAGTCTTCACGCGAAAGGTCTAATATCTTACAAAGCTCAAGTGTATCTAAGTTTTTGATATCATTTGGTATCACCATGATATCGTAACTCGGTTGATTAGCTACAAGCAGCTGGTTGTTTCTGTCATAAATATAACCTCTTTCTGGATATTCATAAACAATTTTAAGTGCATTATTATCAGACTGTTTTATATACGAATCATCTAATACTTGCAGATAAAAAAGTTTTATCAACAAGATGAGCATAGCTGCTATAACCAATAAAGGGAATAATAGTTTTCTCATTTTTTGAGTGGTTTGACAAGTGCAATCATAATCAACACTACAACAATCGTAAACAAGGCCGACCCAACAATGCGCAATAACATCTCGGGCACAAAGCTAAAGCTAAAAATCTCTAGTAAATACAACACAACATGGTGTACCAAAACAGCTGTGGCTACATAAGTTATGAGTTCTTTGCCTATTTTGTCTGTCAGTCGCAACAAATGGTATTCGTAACTAAATCCGTAAGAAAATTTTATTAAGGGTTCTCTAAAGTAAGCCAAAGTGACAGCGGATGCTGCATGTACTCCACCCGAGTTATTAAAAACATCGATGGTTAAGCCTAAAAAGAAGGCGTATATCAGCAATAAATAGCGATTGGATTGCAACGGGTAGAGCAAAATACACAACACATACGGGAATGCTGATAGGTAACCAAAAAACTCAATATAATCAAACAGCACTACTTGTAAAGTCACGAGCAGTAAGGTTCGGAGTACAATATTTAGCACATCATTATTCATCTTGCTCTGTATTTTGTTCTAGTTCTGTGATTTCGTCTAAGGCTATATTTTCTATCAAATATATGGCTTGTAAGCGGGTCATGTCGTTAAACAATCTCACATTGATGGTATAAAAATTGGAGGTCTCTGAGGTAAATACCTGATCGACAAAACCAATCGGAATATCTTCTGGAAAAATAGTAGAGCTACCACCAGTAACCACGGTATCGCCTTTGTGCAAATTGGCTAATTTGGGTATATCAATCAACTGCACATAACCAGCATTTTTACCATCCCAAACTACTGTTCCGAAGTGGTCTGTAGAAGCGATTTTGGCGGCAATTTTGGTTTTTAAGTTGAGAATACTTTGCACCGTTGCATAACGATTGGATACATTTTCGACAATTCCAATCACACCATTAGAGTTGATCACGCCCATGTCTTTTTTCACGCCGTTACTCTTTCCTCCTTTGATGGTCAAATAATTGCGTTTTTTTGCATACACGTTTTTGATTACCAAACTTTTCATTACTTGGTAATCATTTGCCAGATGTAAATTAGGGTTGACGGTAAAAGCAGAATCAATAATCACTCGACTATTGTACAGCAGTTGTTGCAAATGTGCGTTTTCTTCTGCCAATAGTTCGTTTTCTTCTTTCAATGCCAGATAAGCCTTGACATTATTGACTTTTTCATACATAAACCCAGACACCTTGTTGGACGAATTGAACGCCACACTTTGGTGATAACTATGAGATTTTATGGTCAAAAAAAATGCAATGCCAAAAAGCAGCAAAAACAGTATGGTGATACTGTTCTTCGTCAAAAACCTGATTATTTGCTGCATGAATTATCTTATTTAATCAAAATACTTTTATATTTATTGATATTTTTGATGACCATACCAGTACCTCTTACTACCGCACGCAAAGGATCTTCGGCGATAAAAACTGGCAAATCTGTACGTTGTGAAATACGCTTGTCTAGCCCGCGCAACAACGATCCTCCGCCGGCCAAATAAATACCTGTATTGTAGATATCGGCAGCCAACTCTGGTGGTGTTTGCGACAAGGTTTCTAACACTGCATCTTCGATACGTTGGATAGATTTGTCTAAGGCCTTGGCAATCTCGCGGTACGACACGTTAATCTGTTTTGGTTTACCCGTCAACAAATCACGTCCTTGTACCAACATATCTTCTGGTCCTTGGTCGAGCTCTTCGATGGCTGCACCAATTTGTATTTTAATTTTCTCAGCAGTACTTTCCCCTACAAAAAGGTTGTGTTGTGTACGCATATAATAGACGATATCATTGGTAAAAACGTCACCTGCAATTTTTACTGACTTATCACAAACAATACCTCCGAGAGCCAATACAGCAATCTCTGAAGTACCTCCACCTATGTCGACAATCATGTTTCCTTTTGGCTCCATGATGTCTACTCCAATACCTATAGCAGCAGCCATTGGCTCGTGGATAAGGTAAACTTCTTTACCATTTACTCTTTCGCAAGATTCTTTTACCGCTCGCATTTCTACCTCGGTAATCCCCGACGGAATACAAACTACCATGCGCAATGCTGGTGTGAATAATCTCTTTTTGAGTGCTGGTATGCTTTTGATAAAAAGACTAATCATTTTTTCGGAGGCATCAAAATCGGCAATAACTCCGTCTTTTAATGGTCGAATAGTTTTTATATTGTCGTGTGTTTTTCCTTGCATTAAATTTGCTTCTTGTCCGACAGCAATTACCTTGCCCGACATTCTATCTCGTGCTACAATGGATGG
>JBFHGP010000136.1:0-3043 GCA_041583035.1 Flavobacterium sp. | reverse complement strand
GAGTAGTGTTACTTTTTTCTTGGCGGTCAAATCTATCAAAAAAGACAACAGAGCCAATACCACCATGTTTTTGTTACTGACCTTGGCGTTGGGGCTTACATTTGTGGCTTTGCAGTTTGCCGGGTTTGGCGAAGTGGTAGAGCAAGGATATTATTTTACAGGTTCGGCAAGTAATGTCACTACATCGTTCTTGTATGTGATTGTAGTGGTGCATTTGGCACACTTGTTTGGCGGAATAATTTCTCTTTTAGTCGTAATTTATAATCATTTTAAACAAAAGTATAATTCTTCTCAAACGCTTGGAATTGAGTTAGGTGCGATTTATTGGCACTTTATGGATTTCTTGTGGTTATATTTATTTTTGTTTTTTACTTTTTATAAATAACCAAATTACTTTTGGTTCAACAAAAAAAGATGTAAATTTGAACACTTTTTAAAAATATTAACAATATTATGGGAGCGACAGTTGATTCAGTAGCTACAAAGCAAAAAGTTTGGGGCGGAGGCGAAGACGTAAAGCCTTTCGGAGCCAGCTATGGTAAAATGATGATGTGGTATTTTATCGTATCAGATTCCTTAACCTTTTGTGGATTTTTGGTAGCCTATGGCTTTACAAGATTTAAATTTGCAGATTCATGGCCGATTGCCGACGAGGTGTTTAATCACTTTCCGTTTATGCACGGGGTAGATGCGCCAATGTACTATGTAGCCTTAATGACATTTATTCTGATTTTTTCGTCAGTAACAATGGTTTTGGCCGTAGATGCTGGGCATCAAATGAAAAAAAATAAAGTAGCTTTGTATATGCTACTTACCATTATTGGTGGTTTTATCTTCTTGGGCTCGCAAGCTTGGGAGTGGAAAAACTTTATCAATGGTACTTATGGTGCAGTAGAAACCAAAGGAGGAGAGATTTTGCATTTTGTTGACCAAGATGGTAAAAAAGTAGCTTTGGCCTCTTTTGCAGATACTTCTATTCACCGCGAAGATGTTGCCTTGACAAGAAACGACGGTTCTTGGTTCTTGGGTTCTACATCTACCACATCGGTATCTATGAATCAGGTGATTGCAGGTTTTGAGTCGCGTTCAGATTTGCGTTTGCGTACACAATATACTGAGGCTGATAATGCACACAAAAAAGTGATTTTGTCACGTGAAGAAAGTTTGGCAAAAATTGCCGATTTTAACTACGTAGTTGAAGGGGCAAACTTGATAAGAAACGAGTACGGACAAAAATCATTTGCCGATTTGTTTTTCTTTATCACTGGTTTCCACGGATTTCACGTTTCGATAGGAGTGTTGTTAAACATCATCATCTTTTTCAATGTGTTGTTGGGTACTTACCAAAAACGCGGTTCATACGAAATGGTAGAAAAAGTAGGATTGTACTGGCACTTTGTTGACCTTGTTTGGGTATTCGTATTCACATTCTTCTATCTTGTTTAATCAGAAAAAATAATATTATGTCAGCTCATACACACGCATCAAACACCAAAAGAATTTGGGTAGTATTTGGGATATTATCAGCTCTAACTATCGTAGAGGTTGCCTTAGGTATCTTTAAGCCAGATTTCTTATTCCACACCAAAGTGGGTTTTAGCATCTTGCACCTGAGTTTGTTGAACTGGATATTCATTATCCTTACTATCGTCAAAGCATATTATATCATGTGGGCATTCATGCACCTCGAAGGCGAAAAAAAATCTTTCGTATGGTCAATTGCCGGGACAATGGTTTTCTTGATGATATACATGGCGGCCCTCATACTTATTGAAGGGCAATACATTTTTGATGTTTATCATTCGCCAACCTCTGGATACAAATGGATTTTCTAATCCTAATACAATATACATTCAAAAAGGCTCTGTGTTTTACAGAGTCTTTTTTTTGTTTTTATAAAAAAATTAACTATATTTGATAAGTTAATCGTTAAAAATTGTATGTGTGAAAACAAACTACTTTATGCTAATGTTGTTTGCAGCACTGTTTTCCGTAAACAGTCAAGCGCAAACGATTGCTATTCCCGATACAGCTTTTGAACAGTTTTTGATTGACGAAGATATTGACAGTGATGGCGAACTCAATGGACAAATTTTGACTGCTGATGCGTTGAGTGTAACGAATTTGTCTATTACTGGAGGAGGGATTGGAGAACCAATTACCGACCTTACTGGCTTGGAATATTTTACAAATTTAGAGTATTTATATATTGATATGATTCCTTTTTCTGTTGACCTTTCAGGGATGACTTCTTTGAGGTTTTTGGGTTTGAGTCATAGTGCTGTCACCAGCCTTGACCTCGAACAAAATGTTTTGTTAGAAGAATTGTATCTTTCGAGCGAAGAGGATTATAGTGATGAAATTATAAACGACTTAATTGAAATAGATTTGTCAAACAATCCAAATGTGCATACTGTTAATGCTTATTGGAACCACAATTTACAAATCATTCGTCTCAACAATGGCAACAATGTAAATATACCCGATATGAATATTACACTTACCGCCAATGATGTTTGTATTCAGGTAGATGACGCCGAGGCGGCTAATCAAGACTTGGGTGTTTATCAGTCATGGCAGATTGACGGCGGTAGTTACCAGTTTTCAGACAATTGTACGTTGGCCACTCCGTCATTCGATTTTAGCGAATTAAACATTTATCCAAATCCTGCCCGTGAGTTGGTGTTTCTAGATTACGACCATCAGCTTTATTCTGTAGATAGAATAACTATTTACGACATGAGCGGACAACTGATTAAAACCTCTGAAGTAAATAATAATGCTATCGTTGTAAGTGATTTATCGGCTGGGGTTTATTTGTTGAAAATTTATACCACAAAAGGAGTTGCTGTAAGGCGTGTGGTGAAAGAAAATTAATGATTATGAAAAATATCTATTATATAGTTTTTGCAGTATTATTTTCTGTAAACAGTCAAGCGCAAACGATTGCTATTCCCGATACAGCTTTTGAACAGTTTTTGATTGACGAAGATATTGACAGTGATGGCGAACTCAATGGACAAATTTTGACTGCTGATGCGTT
>JBFHGP010000135.1:0-3062 GCA_041583035.1 Flavobacterium sp. | reverse complement strand
TCGGGCTGGGCAGAGATGCTCAAGCATGGTTTGATTGCTGATTATACTTATTGGCAACAATTGATAGATATCAACAACGCTGATAAAATGGATATCGACCAGCTTATTTATCAATCTATCGTGATAAAAAACGAAGTAGTTTTGGAAGATTTTGAAGAGCAAAATATTCGCAAAACACTCAATTTTGGACACACCGTAGGGCATGCTTTTGAGACCTATTGTTTACATCAACAAAAGCCTATAAAGCACGGTTTTGCCGTTGCCGAAGGAATGATTGTCGAAGCCTACTTATCTTGGCAAAAAAAAATGATTGAGCAATCGTATTTTCTAGAAATCAGCACAAATATTCGAGCGATATATCCAAAACTAGATTTTTGCCCAGAACAAAAAGAAGAAATTATCTCATTGATGCAACACGACAAAAAAAATATTGATAAAAAAATGATGTTTTCGCTGCTCAATGGCAAATCAAAATCGCTTTATAATCAGGAGGTTACATGCGAAGAAGTGAGTGAGGCATTAAATTTTTATACAACACAACTATAATTTGTTATTTCTATTCATTTTATTTTATACATTTGCTCCCATACAGCCCAATGTTTAGAGATAGGTTGTGAACGTAAGCCATGAAAAAAGAATATTTTTACATAGATATACTTGTAGATTTAATTTTACGAATAAGCGTCAAAAAAACGCAAAAGCTTACTATTGCCTATGCCAATATCAGAGTTTAAATAATTATTTCTACATATAATAGTACATTAATTTTTAGAAATTTTTTATTTTAAACTTTTCACAATGAACGTAAAATATATCGATTTAATCAATCAAACTTTTTATTTTCCGCAAAAGGAGTTTACCTTAGATAAAGACCGATTGCAATTTCACAATATCGATTTGATGAAGCTGGTAGAGCAGTATGGTACGCCATTAAAATTTACTTATCTTCCGCAAATTTCTAACAACATCAGCCGCGCCAAAACATGGTTTCGCAAGGCGATGGAAAAACACAAATACGAAGGCAAATATCATTATTGTTATTGCACCAAAAGTTCGCATTTCAAATATGTAATGGACGAAGCCTTCAAAAACGACATTCATGTAGAAACCTCATCGGCATACGATATCAATATCGTAGAGCAATTGCTGAAAGAAAAAACTATTAGCAAAAAAACATATGTAGTTTGCAACGGTTTTAAACGTGATTTGTATGTAGAAAATATTGCTAGACTAATCAACAACGGACACGAAAATACGATTCCGGTGATTGATAATTATGAAGAACTCGATTTGCTATCTGCAGCCATCGATGGTGATTTTAATGTAGGTATTCGCATTGCTTCAGAAGAAGAACCAAAGTTTGAGTTTTATACTTCTCGATTAGGTATTGGCTACAAATATATTGTACCTTTTTACCGCAAAAATATTCAAGAAAACCCAAAAGTAAAGCTCAAGATGCTTCACTTTTTTATCAACACAGGTATCCGCGACACAGCTTATTATTGGAATGAGTTGCTCAAGTGTTTGAAAGTGTATATTGCCCTCAAAAAAGAGTGCCCCACACTTGATAGCCTTAACATTGGCGGAGGGTTCCCAATAAAAAATTCGTTGGCGTTTAACTACGATTATGAGTATATGGTAGACGAAATCATCAATCAAATAAAAATTGCTTGTGATGATGCAGAAGTTGATGTGCCCAATATTTTTACAGAATTTGGTAGTTTTACCGTAGGCGAAAGCGGCGGCGCGATTTACAAAGTTTTGCAGCAAAAACAACAAAACGACCGTGAAAAATGGAACATGATAGACTCTTCTTTTATCACAACTTTACCCGATACTTGGGCAATTAACAAAAGGTTTGTGATGCTGGCAGTCAATCGATGGAACGAAACCTACGAGCGTGTGTTGTTGGGCGGACTCACTTGTGACTCTGACGATTATTACAACTCAGAGCAAAACCTAAACGCGATATATTTGCCTAAATACAACAAAGAAAAACCTTTGTATATCGGCTTTTTTAACACTGGCGCATACCAAGAAACCATCAGCGGGCAAGGCGGTATTCACCATTGCTTGATACCACAGCCCAAACATATTTTGATAGACCGAGACAAAAACGGAATCATTGCTACTGAGGTGTTTTCACCACAACAAAGCGCAGATGACGTGCTCAAAATATTAGGATACAACAAATAATAAAACCAAATAACCATGAAAGGACCTATTTCTCAATTTATAGAAAAAAATTATTTACACTTCAATGCAGCTGCATTGGTAGATGCAGCCAAAGGATATGAAAAACACCTAGACGAAGGTGGCAAAATGTTGGTATCGTTGGCAGGTGCAATGAGTACGGCAGAGTTGGGGATTTCGCTAGCCGAAATGATCAGACAAGACAAAGTTGCCATTATCTCTTGTACTGGTGCAAACCTCGAAGAAGATATCATGAACTTGGTAGCGCATTCGCATTACAAAAGAGTGCCTAATTACCGCGATTTGTCTCCGCAAGAAGAGTGGGATTTGTTAGAAAATCACTACAACCGCGTGACCGATACCTGCATCCCAGAAGAAGAAGCTTTTAGACGATTGCAACAGCATATTTACAAAATATGGAAAGACGCTGAGCGTGATGGCAAAAGATTTTTTCCGCACGAATACATGTACCAAATGCTAACTTCGGGTGTATTGGAGCAATATTATGAGATAGACCCAAAAAATTCGTGGATGTTGGCAGCAGCCGAAAAAAACATTCCAATTGTAGTACCAGGGTGGGAAGACTCTACCATGGGTAATATTTTTGCTTCGTATGTGATCAAAGGCGAATTGCAAGCATCAACAGTAAAATCAGGTATCGAGTATATGGGCTATTTGGCTGATTGGTACACTAAAAATTCGGACGGAAAAGGAGTAGGATTTTTCCAGATTGGTGGTGGTATTGCAGGTGATTTTCCAATTTGTGTAGTACCGATGTTGTACCAAGACATGGAGATGGAAAACATTCCGTTTTGGAGTTATTTTTGTCAAATTTCAGACTCAACTACTTCTTACGGATCGTACTCTGG
>JBFHGP010000134.1:0-3075 GCA_041583035.1 Flavobacterium sp. | reverse complement strand
AACCATTCGTCTTTGGGTAAAGTATCCAAAAAACGACTGTCTATCCCCACGATTTTCGGAAAACTAAAACTACCAATTTCATTTTTAAAACCATGCAAATCTACTCCTGTTTTACCACCAACAGACGCATCGACCATCGCCAAAAGTGAAGTTGGCACATTTACACAATCAATACCTCTTTTGAAAGTTGCAGCTACAAAACCACCCAAATCTGTGACTACACCTCCACCAAGCGTGACCATCAAGGTTTTTCTGTCTGCGCCCAATTCTGTCATGGTTTGCCAAACGCCAGTACATGTTTCGATAGTTTTATGCTCTTCTCCTGGTTCTATTTCGATGATTTCAATAGGCTTATCGATGCTCAAATTTTCTAACAAAGTAGGTAAACAATATTGGTAAGTATGGCTATCTGTCAATATAAAAACAGAAGAATATTGCTGATTGTCAATATATTGAGACAAAACTTCATAAAATTGTTTCCCAAAAACAATCGAGCTGTTTTGTAAAGAGTTGATTTGCATGAAAATATTTTTATACAAAAATAAATTAAAAAATCAGGAAGTACCTATATTTGCAATTCTTATTACTTGTAAAAATGAAAAAGCTATTTGACAATACCGAGGTCGCCTTTGCCTTAAAGTCAGACAGAGCACTCAGACGCGCTCAGTTTTTGTTTAAAATGATTAGTAGTCCGGCATTGGTAAAAGTCGGCACTTCGTTAACGCATTTTGCCATCAATGCAAAATTGCCTGTCAAAGGGTTGATTCGCTCTACAGTTTTTGATCATTTTTGCGGTGGAGAAAGCGAAGACGATTGTTTGAGAGTAGTAGATCAGATGTACACCAAAGAGGTATCATCAGTATTGGATTACTCAGTTGAAGGTAAAAAAACAGAAGAACAGTTTGATGCTGCCGAGCAAATGACCATCAAAACAATATTTTTTGCAAAAGAACGCCAAGCAATACCGTTTGCAGTATTTAAACCCACAGGCGTTGGGCGTTTCGAATTGTTTGAAAAACTTGGCGAAAAGCAGAGCCTAACAGCTACTGAACAAGAAGAATGGCAACGTGTGGTGAATAGATTTGATAATATTTGTCGTATCGCCTTTGAGAACAACGTAAAAATATTGGTAGATGCCGAGCACAGTTGGATGCAAGATGCAGCCGATGATTTGGTACTAGATATGATGCGTAAATACAACAAAAACGAGGCTATTGTCTTTAATACTGCGCAAACTTACCGTTGGGACAGGTTGGATTACATCAAAAATATTCATCAAATTGCTTTGAACGAAGGTTTTTATGTAGGGCTCAAAGTAGTGCGTGGTGCGTATATGGAAATCGAACGCGAACGAGCGCAAGAGAAAGGTTACCCCTCGCCTATTTGTGCGACCAAAGCGCAAACCGATGCTACTTTTGACAACAGCATCACGTATATGCTCAAAAATATTGACCAACAATTAGAATTATTTGCTGGCACTCACAACGAAGACAGTACCTATCTGATAATGAGCCTAATGCAACAATACAACATTGAACACAACGACCCTAGAGTGTGGTTTGGACAATTGTATGGGATGAGCGACAACATCAGTTATAACTTGGCTGAACACAAATATCATGTAGCCAAATATTTGCCTTTTGGCCCAGTATTTGACGTGATGCCATACTTGATTCGTCGTGCAGAAGAAAATACATCAGTGGCGGGTCAAACCAATCGCGAACTCGATTTGATTGAAAAAGAAATCAGACGTAGAGCAAAAAAGTAATCCTTTGAAAGGTATTGGCTTCAACGAAAAAACACAAACGCTAACAATAAAAAATTGAATTTTACAGAAAAAATAATTTTGCTCGCTTTGGCCGCTCTTGTGATTTTTTTGTGGAACAAATTTGTGGTGGAAAAGTTAGTGAAATTTGTGGCCTCAAAAAATTCTAAAAAAAGAAACGACCTAACCTATCAAACAAAAACTACACAAAAATTAAAATACTTTTATTGGATAGCTTATTTTGTGATGGTGATTTTCGTGATTTTTACCTAACCCAAAAAGCGCAAAAAATTAATCTTGCGCCTTGGTGTTTTTCTCCCAGTCTATATAACCACCTTGGTATTCAAAAATAGCGATAAAACCATTTTTTTCTAACAATTTAGCAGCCTTTGCACTACGGTTTCCGCTTCTGCAATATAAATAAATTGGTTGATTTTTATCAAAATTTTGCAAAACTTCGTCGGTAAAACTATCAGCAAAAAAATCTATGTTTTTAGCTCCATCGATATGTCCGTCGGCAAATTCTTTACTCGTTCGCACATCCAAAAGCTGAATATTTTTAGTATCTAGTTGTGCCAGCTCATTTGCTTTTATAGGTTGGATAACTTCAGACGTTTGCCCTTTGCAAGCCATTAAAAATAAAGCGCAAAAAAATGACATCATTATTTTTTTCATTGCGCTATATTTTCGTTGATTAATCTTTCTAATTCATTGGCAGAGAAAATCCCTGACTGTCGCCATCTGATTTCTCCAAGCCTAAAAATCACCAAAGTAGGCACGCTCCTGATTTGATATTGTGCCGCTACTGACTGGTTTTTGTCTACATCAATTTTGATAATATCAGCACTATCGCCGATGCGCTGTTTTAACTCTTCCAAAATGGGTGCTTGCATTTTGCAGGGGCCACACCACTCGGCAAAAAAATCTACCAAAATAGGTTTGTCTTGTTTTATAATTTCTTGAAAAGTCATTATTATAAAGTTTGTTCAAATTTAAAACAAATCACTTATTTTTATTGTTACCAATGTTACTAAACTAAATTTTTATTGTTTTTTTCTACCTATTTTTTCGAGTAAATCTTCAAGATTAACTATGATTAATAGTAAGGCTATTAAAGAAACGATTCCTAAAGTTAAAAGTACCCAAAATGTTTTATCTTCCCATTTTACTGGTTGATGTTCGCCTGGTAAATCTAAATATAATATTCTATGCCAAAGTCCTTTTTCTCTATTTTTGTATGGTTCATACAAATCTGGCGCAGGGGAATCTAATGCAAGTTTGAGTTCACATTTTAATTCCAATATATCTTT
>JBFHGP010000133.1:0-3153 GCA_041583035.1 Flavobacterium sp. | reverse complement strand
ACGGGGAATTCCTTATGGTTGTTTTGTTCGGTTTTATTGGGGGGATATTAGCATAGTGGTTGGTATTGGTGCAGATACTTGTTTGGTGTATTTTTGAGGAGGTTTATCTCAACCCTCCACACCTATAGCGTTCCAATTTTATTTATTTTGAAAGTCCTATTTGCTTTTGCGGTCAGCTAAATGTTTAACCGGTACCATACGCTGATGTAGAATGCCAAATACAACCAATTGCTGCTGATGAACAACATAGTAAATGATATGACTGGCACACGGAAAGCTATAAACATGCTTGGCAACTTCAGGCCTATGTTTACCTGCTAAGGGCGTTTGAGCAAGCATTTGAATTGTATTTTTTAAGTCGGATAAGTAGTTCTTGGACTGCCCTTCACCCCATTTTTTCAACGTAAAACGGCGAATATCGATGAGATCGGACTGAGCATCCAGCGTTAGACGGTAGTTGGGCATGATCATTTCATAACAGATACATACTTGTAATAATGTCCAGCAACTTTAATCGTGACTACCCGAGAGCAGTTCGTCAAAGAAAGCTTCACCATCGGCCAAATTGCCTTTAGCAATATCGGCCTTTGCCTGAGCGGCCCTTGATTGTAACAGTTGCAACTTGAGCGCCTCAGTGCTTTCATATTCTTCTAAAGAGATAACCACCGCTACAGGCTTACCATTTTGATTAATTTGAACCGGTGCTCGCTGGGCTTCTAAAAGCATTTCTCCGAAATGCGTTTTCGCCTCATTGGCTGAAAGAATATTCATCGTAATGACCCAATTAATTCGTGCGATTGGTTCAGTATAATTGATTCAACCAACACCTGCTAGCGTTGGATTTGAGCAATAGTCAGGCTCTTTTCCTAAAATAACAGCCCATTTTACGAAACAGTTCACAAAAACACTAATTCCCCTCCGGTATAGCATAATAATGTTACATGCATTTACCAAAACACTTATGTTCAGTCAGCCTAAATTGCCCCAACAAGCTTTGGCACTCTTGCCCTGCTTGAGCTAATGCCCCATAGCCGCCACTTGCGCGCTTTGGTTTACAAGAAATCCGTCATCATAACAATGTCGTCGGCAATCGCTGTTCCTATCAATGCATTACGCATATTTTATCGATTAAAGGTATAAATCATCGCTTTGTTATCAAGGGATAACAAGCAATCAGTCAAACGAGTAAGTTCTAGTACGGGTAATTTCTAATAATTGATTTGTTGAGTTTTATTGGGGGGATATTTGCACAGTGGTTGGTATTGGTGCAGATGCTTCTAGCCTTTCCATGTGATTCCTATTTAAAAAATCGATAACTAAGAATTATGACACTTAGAGGTAGGCTTAGCCCACTGTTTCTATCTATTGTTTACTGCTTACTAGCCAGTGTTTCTGTTGGTCTCACAAGCTTTTTTGAAGGAACTTTATTTACTGACCTAAACATATCGCATAACGGTAATTCATTTGTTCAATATGCCTATATAAATAATCACTCCACTATTCTAAATTTTCTTTTGCTAAATCCACTCGCAATCTATTTCTTACTTAAAGCGAGCAATGGTTATGCTAAGGCATACAAGTATTTTAGAAATGAAAGAGGCTCACCCACTTATCATCAATTTGGAAAAATAGTCATATCAGCGGTGATTGGTACTGGGATGATGTATTTCTATTTTAAAGGCTTTCTTGAAGGTAGCTTTTTTAGCGCTGCTTTCGAACCCGATACGCAAGGTAAAGCGGTACTGTCGAACACCGGTGTGCTAATCTTTTTTTGGACTGCACTTTATCTATCTTTTTTATGCTTGAGTTGTTTTGACTACGGACGATACATAATCTTTCTTAGGGATAGAAGATTGAGTGATTTTGGTATATCGATATCCAATAGAGTGCATCATAGTGTTGTTTTAGCCATCACCCCTTGTCTTCAAATTATGTATGCACTAACCACAATATTTGTAGTGCTGGTTATTTTTATCGTAAGAGATATGCAATTTGACATTAAGGAAAGTATTAGGATTTGGCTGCTTATTCCCTATTTGATGGTGGGCATTTGCTCTGCAATACCTTTTTTTCATTTACACAAATTGATGAAATCTCAAAAAGAAGAGCTCAGAGATAGAAGTAGTAAAGAAGTAGAGAAGCTCTTGTTAGGTGCAGGTGTATCTTTTAACTGGAAAAATATCGAGCTAGAGAAAGTATTATCTGCTGCTGAATTGACTGATAAGTCAAATAAGCTTTGTGACAGCATTAAAACCTGGCCAGTGCAAATCAACGCTTTGACGATGCCAAATATTAGTTTTGCATTGTCCTTGGTAACTTTAACCTACAAAATTTCTTCTATTTTCTTTACTACTCAGACCACGTAAATATTTAGATGAAGTAGGAATACCAAGTAGGCTAAAACAGCACCTGCCGGAATATCTATAATGTAGTGTTGTTTTGTATAGATAGCGCTGACAGAGATTAGAACAGGCATTACGAAAACCCATACTACGATGTTAGAGAAGGAATCAGACAAGTTATTGGCAATGTGTAGTGCAGTTAGTGTTGAAGTGGCTACATGCATTGATGGAAAGCAGTTTCCCCCTTTATCAAAGTAATGAACTAGACTGAGAAAACGTGCGGATAAAGAGCTTTTACTATCATACTTTCGCCAGTGAGGTGGCGTTTTTACAGGAAAGAAGTAAGCAATCGTCAGTTGGCATAGGAGCAAAAACAAAAAGTTAAGACCAACGTAACAAAACTGCTTCAAATCGGTGACAGTTAAAACAATAGAAGCAATAAACGGGTAGTAAAAAAATGAATATATCCAAACCCAATGAGGTCGAAAGGGAATTTTTTCGTCCATTGCCGTGAGTAATCTTTTTGGATTTTTCAATGGATATTTCTGAGGAAGGAAATAGATTTGATATCCTCCAAGTATCAGAATAATAGTCAAGCAAGTTGCGACAGCAATATCAATAAGTGTCATAATTCTTAGGTTCTGTTGATCTTTGGCGTTCACTATTTATTAAACCCACATGGGCAGCCATATCATCGCAAATGCCAGCGACACCATGCTGGCATAATTTCTAGCCAACTTATCATATCTTGTTGAAACTGCTCGATAATGTTTGATACGACAGAAAGCATTTTCAACCATATGTCGGTATT
>JBFHGP010000132.1:0-3263 GCA_041583035.1 Flavobacterium sp. | reverse complement strand
GGGTGCCCGATCTGCCTACCAAGACAGTTATTCTGAAAACAAAGTGCTGTATAAAAAAATCAGTGACGGAACGACGAGTTATTACGAATATTCAAACAATCCGCAAGACACCCTTTACCAAGTCGCTTTTAGTTTTGTGGGCACCAATCAAGGTAATTACAGATTGGCCAACAATGCAACCATTGGCAAAATCTATGAATATATCGCCCCAGCAAACGACGTTTTGCAAGGCGACTACGAACCTGTTATTCAACTGGTTGCTCCGGTAAAAACACTCATCACCACCATACAAGCTAGCTATACCAACGACCAAAAAACCAAAGTGGAGACAGAGCTTGCTGTGAGCAATTATGACCAGAATCTTTTTTCGGAAATCGATGACGAAAACAATAAAGGCTGGGCGGCCAATCTTAGTGCTCGTCAACGATTAATAGACAAAAAATGGAGTTTGGATGCGTTTGCCGATGTGCAATTTGTACATCAAAATTACAAAACCATCGAACGCTTGTACAATATTGAATTTAGCAGAGATTGGAATATCGGTTTGATACAAGGCAACCAAAGTATGATATCTGCCGGACTTACGGCACAAAAAGACCAACTGCAATCGCTCACTTATCGATTAGACAGATTGGAGTTTAGCCATTCTTATCAAGGACAAAAGCATTCATTTGACGGAAAACTACAACGTAATCGTTGGACATTTACCACACAAAATAGCTTACTCGATGCCGAATCGACCGAAGAAAAAACGACTATTTTGCGCAGTAGCGGTCAGATAGATTACCGTAAAAACCACTTTTGGTCTGGCAACCACTGGGAAGCAGAAAACTATGAAGTCAAAGACAAATTGACCAAAACATTTAACCTACAAAGTCAACGATTTTTCCAGAATACTGTATTTGCAGGTGTTGGAGATACCACCAGCCGTTATCTAGAAGCGGGCTATGTGTACCGCGTTAACGACAGTTTACAAAACAATGAATTGACCAAGTTTACCACCGCCAATAGCATTTATGCCAAAACACAACTGATCAAAACCCAAAAATCGCAATTACAAGTTTATGCTAATTATCGAATGCTAAAGTACCATATTGATAGTTTGGGGAACGAAAACACACTGAACTCAAAAATCACGTATAGCGACCAGTTTTTTGACAACTTGGTACAATGGCAAACTACGTACGAAAACACCTCTGGCGCATTGCCACAGCAAGAATTTACCTACATCGAGGTAGAGCCAGGCATGGGAACACATATGTGGAACGATTACAACAACAACGGCATACAAGAGCTCGAAGAGTTTGAACCAGCACCTTACCCCGATTTGGCTATCTACATCAGGCTGCTGTTGCCCAACCAAGTGTTTATTCGCACGCATCAAAATAGGCTGACACAATTGGTCTCTCTCAACTTTCAGCAATGGCAAAACAAAGAAGGTTGGCAAAAAACACTGAGTCATTTTTACAACCAAACCACTTGGATGCTCGACAAAAGCATGGAAAAATCAGGCAAGAAAATTCCGTTGTTACCATGGTCAAACAATGCAGAAAACACGCTGGCAGAAAACACCCATTTCCGGAACACGCTTACCTTTAATCGCGGCAAAAGACGTTACGAAACCAGTTATGCATATATCGCCAACAACACCAAGAATTTGTTGAATTTTGGACGTATAGAGAATCGTATCCGCACCCATCAATTTACTTTTAATCATTTGGTAAAAAAAATCTGGAACTATCAGGCAGAAATACAGTTGGATGACGTTACCTCCAATTCTGAAAATTATGAAGCCAAAAATTACCAGTTAAAAAACATCAAATTGGCTCCAAAAATATCCTATCTATTTTCGACTTCAGCCCGATGGGATTTTTTCTACGAATACCGTAAAAAAGAAAATCAGATTAATGATTTAGAATCATTAGAACAACACAGACTAGGCACTTCGTTCACCTTCAACGGCAAAAAGAATTTTATGATTAATGGTGAATTTTCGTTTTACCAAAACACTTTTGACGGCAATGCATTTTCGCCAGTCGCTTATCAAATGCTCGAAGGTTTACAACCTGGCAAAAACCTTACTTGGCGACTGATGTTTCAGCGCAACCTGACCAAGTATCTCGACCTCAACATCGGCTATGATGGCCGCAGTGGAGAATCGGCACAAACTATCCATACGGGCAGCGTACAACTCAGAGCGTTTTTTTAATAGGGTTTGTTTAACAACTAACTATTTTATTTTGATTATATTTGTCATTCACAACAAAACCAAATTATGAAAAAAATAATATTTTCTTTAGCAGCCTTAGGCATCTTGAGCGTAAGCTGTGAAGAGACAAAAAAAGAAGCACCTGACGCAAACGCTACTGAGCAAGAGTCGGTAGACAATACAACAAGTACCGACAACAACGAAGCTGTAGCTGAGGTAAAGAAAAACCCACCACATGGGCAACCTGGTCACCGTTGCGATATTGCTGTTGGTGCTCCGTTAGACAGTGCTCCGACAAAAAACAATGTAACCGCACAACCTGCTAGCAACACCACTGGGCAAGGTTTTTTGAGTAATAGCAACACCAATGCAGCTCCGGCACAAGCAACACCACAAAGACCAGCACAAACAACTGCTGCAGGTATGCAAGGCAAGCCTAATCCGGCTCATGGGCAACCTGGCCACCGTTGCGATGTCAAGGTAGGACAACCATTACCTTAATCAAAAAAAACATAGAAAAATTTCACTAAATTAAAAAAAAGTGTAAATTTGCACGCTGTTTAGTTCAACCTCTGGCGAAAGACGTGTATGTTGCTCTGACATAAATATTTAATACTAATAAAATGTCATTAGATTTAGTAAAATTTGTACAAGACGAATTCGTAACAAAAAAAGATTTCCCTGAGTTTAAAGCGGGAGACACCATCACGGTTTATTACGAAATCAAGGAGGGAGAAAAAACTAGAACACAGTTTTTTAAAGGTGTTGTAATCCAAAAAAGAGGTAGCGGATTAACAGAGACATTCACTATCCGTAAAATGTCTGGTAGTGTAGGTGTTGAACGTATCTTCCCAGTAAACTTACCAGCTTTGCAAAAAGTTGAAGTTAACCAAAAAGGTAAAGTTCGTAGAGCACGTATCTTCTACTTTAGAGGCCTTACAGGTAAAAAAGCAAAAATCAAAGAAGCTCGTCGTAAATAATCTACGAGTTAATGATATCAAAAAAACCAGTCTGCAGACTGGTTTTTTTGATATCATTAACTCGTAGATTATTT
>JBFHGP010000131.1:0-3272 GCA_041583035.1 Flavobacterium sp. | reverse complement strand
TTATTTATTTTTATTTTATCCTTTATTTTTGATCTTTTATTATTATAATCAAACTCCCAGCAAAATTTTTTAATCACATCTGTCCCTAAAATACCGATTATGTTTTCATTTTTTTCAAAAGATGAGTTAGTCAAATATCTGTTAACGTTGTAAAATCGTATTTGTGGTTTCTTTATCTCAACTGCCCCTAATCTTATATTATCAATTTTTCCGTACGTTATAACATCGGTGTTTTTATGAAAATCAGTAATAACAGCTTTTTTCAGCTTTATGTTTCGATTATACTTTTCTTCTAAAATTGTATGATTAGAACCTGTATCAAAAATCAACTTACCCTTTAATGTATCATTTATCTGAACGTCTATCAATATATAATCATCATAAGTAAACTTTTGATTACTAGTGTAAACTTCCTTTTTAATACTACAACTTAGAAAAAATATAGACAAAAACAGAAAAGGAAGAATTAACTTCCTTTTCTTTAAAGTATTACTGTAACTATAAATCATATAATGATTCCCAACTCGCTTACCATCTACTTCAACATTTTGCATTTCTTGAGCTTTAAGCTCTGTCACGTTTAAATTTTCTATGTTCATAATTTATTTACAATTAACATACATAAAAAAAACACCTATCACTTTATTGTGCTTTTAAAGAAATGATTAAAAAATTAATTAAAGTAGTACTCGCAAAAAGTTAGTAGCACACAATCAATGCGACACCACTTTTAGCCCAACGATAGAAGCGATTAATGTAAAAATGAAAAATAATCGCCAAAAATCGACCGACTCTTTAAAGAAAAATATCCCTAACAAGACAGTGCCCACAGCACCAATCCCACTCCAAACGGCATAGGCAGTACCCAAAGGCAGAGTTTGGCTAGCTTTGATGAGCAACCCCATACTCACAGACACGCTAATGGCAAAACCCAAATACCACAGCCACATTTCTGTACCAGTTGCATCTTTGGCTTTACCGATACAAAAAGTGAACAACACTTCGAATAGCCCACCGATAATCAATAAAATCCAATTCATTTCTTTAATTAACTAATTACCAATGCATTTTTAATTCTAGTAAAAGCTTCTACCAACTGCTCTTCGCTGGTTGCATATGACAATCTGATACAATGAGGGTTTCCAAAAGCTTCTCCTGTAACCACCGCTACATGCGCCTTCTCTAACAAATACATCGAAAAATCGGTAGCGTTTTCAATTTTCACCCCATTAATTTCTTTACCAAAGTACGCCGAAACATCCGGAAAAGCATAAAAAGCTCCTCCTGGCGAGTTAATTTTAAAATCAGGCAATTGATTAATCAAATCTACCACCAAATTTCTTCTTTGTTCAAACGCTTTGACCATCGGTTGTAAAACTTCTGGGTCGGCATCAACAGCAGCAATTGTCGCACGCTGCGCAATCGAGTTGGCTCCGCTTGTTACCTGCCCTTGAAGCTTAGCACAAGCTTTGGCAATCCAAGCTGGCGCACCTATATAACCTATCCTCCACCCTGTCATCGCAAAAGCTTTGGCTACACCGTTTACGGTAATCGTTCGGTCTTTCATCCCATCAATGGCCGCCATACTCCACGATTTACCAGAAAAATTAATGTGTTCGTAAATTTCATCAGACACCACAAAAATATGTGAATGTTTTTTGAGCACCTCAGCCAACGCTTCCAACTCTTCACGGCTATACACCGATCCCGACGGATTACATGGCGAGCTATACCACAACATTTTGGTTTTGGGCGTTATTGCCTTTTCGAGCTGTTCGGGAGTCATCTTAAAATCGGTAGAAATATCAGTAGGCACTTCTACAGGCACACCTCCAGAGAGTTTGATAATCTCGAAATAACTCACCCAATACGGTGCAGGCAAAATCACCTCATCACCAGGATTAATCATACTTTGTGCAATATTATACAAAGATTGCTTGGCCCCAGTCGATACCACAATTTCGTCTGCTTGATAAGCAATTCCGTTATCACGTTGAAACTTGCGTATGATTGCCTGTTTGAGTTCTGGATAGCCGTCTACTGGCGGATATTGCGTCCAGTTGTCATCAATGGCTTTTTTGGCCGCTTCTTTGACAAAATCGGGTGTAAAAAAATCTGGTTCGCCCAAACTTAGGCTGATTACGTCTACACCTTGCGCTTTTAACTCTCTAGCTTTGGCAGCCATTGCAAGGGTTTGTGAAACGCTCAATTGATTGATTCTGTCTGATAAATATTGTGTACTCATAAGTTTAATTCTAAAGCATCAAAGATAATAAATGTAATGTAAATAAGCTTCTTTTTGGTTGATATTATGACGACTAATCTTCAACTATATTTGATTAAAAAAAACAATTATACACAAATATAAAATCATTAACAACGAATACCAAGAAGTGCTTTTACAGTTAGATTTTTCGATATAAATTGCACCAAAATTAATAAAAAAGAAAATAAATGATTTTATCTATTATTGCCCTATTAGGAGGGATTATAGCGACATCTTCAGTAATTATTGCAAAAAAACCAAATGCAAAGGATATTATTGACAAAATTACTCCTTATCAAGGTTGGATTGGCGTAATATTAGCTGTGCTTGGCGCTATCGGGATTATTCAATTGGTACTCAATCTTTCTGCTTTTAGTGTTAGTTGGTTGATTGGATTGGCCACCACTATTGTACAATTTGTTGTAGGATTCTTGTTGGGCTACGGATTAATCTCAAAATATGTTTTAGAGAAAAATGAAACTGCCAAAGAAAAAGGACAAGAGCTACGTCTCAAGTTAGTAAAATATCAGGTACCTGCAGGGTTTACACTTATTGTTTTAGCTGTGTTATCGATCATTTTGTAAATCCTGCTAATACTCTGTTTATAGAGTGTACATTTAAGCAAACAAGTTGTTTTTTATAAAATTCACTTGTTTGCTTTTTTTTGTTTATATTTTAACCAAACACAAACCACTTATTTTATGCAAAAAATTGCCACCAACACCTACCAAATCACCATTGATGAGCGTTTTAGCATTGTTGCTAAAAACCACCAATTTTTTACGCTTGCCGATAATTCTGCCAATTTTGAGCTGCAATCGCCAATGCTCAATATGGCTTTAAGCGAAATAAAAGATTTGAAGGAATTTGGTGAAGAAGATAATTATAAGGAATTGCTGTTTCAATATTTCAAAGGAAAGCGAGCCAACTTGCAGCTACCCGAAACAATGATTGAGCAAACCATTGCGGGTAAAGAGGCGCTTGTTCAGGTAGGCTATTCTACATT
>JBFHGP010000130.1:0-3515 GCA_041583035.1 Flavobacterium sp. | reverse complement strand
TAAAATTTGAATTTTAACACTGCGGAATAAGTATGAAAAATATAATGTTGTTGACAACTGCTTTGGTTGATGGTGGCGCAGAAGTTTTTTTACAAAACCTCGAAAAAATGTTGACCGCACAAGGCTATCGAGTGTATGTAGTTGTTAATCATCCTATTGACAAAAAAAAGCATCCTCAAAATTATTATTCATTACACCAATCAAATAGTTTTTTAAATAAGTTTTGGAAACCTTTTCGTTTAAAAAAATTTCTTAATAATAATACTATCGATTTGATTATTGACAATCGGGCAAAATTGAGTTTTCTCAAAACACTTTTTTACGAATATGCCTTTGGTAACCACCAAAAAATCAAGATGATACACAGTTTTCAGACCAATGGATATTTATTTAAATCTAAATTAATCAATCAATTTTTATTTAAAAATTACGCCAAAATCATTGGCGTTAGCCAAGCCATTCAACATAAGATTGAGCGACAAACGGGGTTGAAAAACGTGAGTTTTATTCACAATGCAGTGCCAAGCATACAACTCAGCCAATCTGCCAAATCTCCCATTACTACCGATTATATTTTGTATTATGGCCGATTTGACAACCGATCCAAAAACTTAGATTTGTTAATCGATGCTTATCAACAATCTATTTTACCTCAAAAAAATATCGCCCTCGTATTGATGGGCAAAGGCCGTGATCTAGAGTATTTACAAAACAAAATTGCGGACGAAAACAATTCTAAAAACATCCATATACTCCCCTATCAATCATCGCCTTATGATGTAGTTTTTCATGCAAAATTTACTGTTTTGAGTAGTCATTTCGAAGGTTTTCCGATGACGATTGTAGAGTCGCTATCGCTAGGTGTGCCTGTGTTGACAACTGATTTTGAAGGTGTGCACGAAGTAATGATTCACCAGCACAATGGTTTGATTACTGACAAAAATATTGACCGTTATATTGCATCGCTGAACCAACTCATAACCGATGATAATTTATACCAAAACTGTCAAAAAAACGCTGCAAAAAGCGTAGCTCATTTGTCTAGTAAAGTGATTGAAAAACAATGGCAAACCCTGATTGAAACAATTACCGAAAAGCGCTGATGTAGATATTATTTTTAATCAAAAAACGATGAAAAGACTTTAGTTTTCGCAATAAAATAGCCGGACATTGCAACAAAATTCTTTGTTTAATTGTCAAATTTTGTAGGTTGATATCTTTTTTGAGCACTTGCCAACGCGGATTTTTAACCAGTTTGCAACGTATCACGAATGAATACCGCTGCACATCCAAATACTTTTTGAGTCCGTGATAATTATTTTCAATGTTTTTATAACGGTTGAGAAAAGTCTCGCTATTGGCATTATATTGTCCTTTACTCAGGTTATTTTCGCTGTCTTTCACATAACAAACGCTAATGGTCGGGTTGATTACAATATTGGTTTTAATAGCTGCCCGTACAAAAAAATCCAAATCTTCTGAGGCCTTGAGCGTGGTATCAAACGGTCCGATATCCGTAAAAACATGCTTTGTAAAAGCAAGTACAGACGAGCAAAGAATAGGATTGATGGTACTTTTAGTAAAAAAATCATCAACTATCTCTGTGTCGTTTGGCGAATAATTATTGTAAATAGCCGGCCTGATTGTTCCCTTTTTGTCCAACATTATTTCGTAGCCTGTGCAATAAACACCTTTATCTGGATATTGTTGGATGGCATCATACAACGCTTGCAAATGATGATTTTTCCAGATATCATCGGCGTCTAGCAAGGCGATGTATTTTCCCGTTGCTTGCTGAATTCCATGGTTACGTGCCGCAGAAACTCCTTGATTTTTCTGTTGATATATTTTGATACGTTCATCATCAAATCCTTGTACAACCTGCAAACTATTGTCTGTGGAGCCGTCATTTACGATAACAACTTCAAAATCTTGGAAACGCTGAGAAAGCACATGCGACAAGGTTTGTGCAATAAAATTTTCTTTGTTGTATAACGGAATAACTACAGAAAAAAATGGCATATTTAGGATTGATGAGTGTTAAAAATGTATTGATAAACACCTTTTGCAGCTTTCAATTTTTTGTCGGTTACAAAACCTTCAACCACTTGTTGAGTGAAAAATTGATACAAAAAATCGGTCACTTGGTGTTCGTCGGGTTGAAAGTTTAAGGCTTTTTGTAACAACATTGGCAGCTCTTCTCGCTGGGTCATTTTAAGACAAATTTCGCTGCTGTCGTAATACGAATTGGCCAAAACCACAACACTTTTTTGCTGTGCAATTGCCTCCAAACCTACCGTTGAATTGTTGACCACCACCACATCCGCTTTTTTCAACATACTAGACAATGCGGTCGTATTGTCTACAAAAATACTCTCGTGTTGTTGAATGTAGTTATAAAATTTTTTTTCATATTTTCCTGCAAAAATTGGATGCTCACGAACAATCAATGCAGAATTTTTGGGTAAACTTTGATGTACATCTCGCAAAATATCTGCATGATTTTGATAGTGTGGGCTGTGATGTGTCATGTTTACATCAAACGGAACTTGAACAATCAACAAAAACACATTATCGTAATTAACCAACTGAATATCAGTGTTTTTTTTGTATTTTTTTTGACCAAACATGGGGTAATTTACTTTTAAATCGGGCGGAAGAACAGCCGTTTTCATCAACAAAAATTCTAAAGTATAATCCAAACCTCTATACAGCGGTGAACGAAAATACTTTTGTGGGCGTTGTCTATGGATGCACTTATCAACAAATTCCTTTTTGACAATATCCTCCGTTTTACTTGGTAAAAACCCTCTGATACTGGCGTTGGCATTCACTCCTTTTTTATCAACAATAGTCGTTGCGTATGGACCTTGCTCGATAAAAAAAGTAGGTATGTTTTTTTGGTTTGCCCACTGTTTGGCAATTTCAAACGGCAAACGCAAATCGCCAATCATCAATAAATAATCAGCATTTTTCATCTTTTTTTCCAAAATATCAATGTAAGCCATTGCTTGACAACGTAGTGAGTTACTTGGCTGCCTATAATTAGCTATTAACTTTTCAATGTCAAAACCTTTGTAGATTGTATTTTGTACTAATAATTGCAGATATGTTTTTCTATTCTTACTCGCTTTCCACCAAGCCTTTGCACTTATCCAACTACTCGATTGCAAACGTAAAAAGCTGTACAAAAAACCACTTAAATAAGTACTTAAAATAGTTACACTAACATTTTGATTATCAGAGTAAAATTCTTTTTTTATATGCAAAAAAAATCGTGAAAATTTATCGTAATAACCTATGCAAAGCACTTTTGTCATCGCTAGTATTTTATACTGTCTTTTGGACCACCTCAAAAACTTTTCCGTCGTCGCATTTCAAAGTTTTGGACGGATATTTGAGCAGCAAAGCATAATCGTGAGTAGCCATCAAAATAGTACGGCCGTTTTGGTTTATTTCTTTCAGTACCTCCATGATTTCGACACTTGTTTGCGGGTCGAGATTACCTGTTGGCT
>JBFHGP010000129.1:0-3552 GCA_041583035.1 Flavobacterium sp. | reverse complement strand
TTTGATGCGACTAGTCGAGAGTACAAATATTATTTACATACACAAAAAAATCCGTTTGTGAACGAAGTCAGCTGGCATCAACACCGTACAATGGATTTTGAAAAAATGAATCAAGCAGCCAAAATTTTGTTTGATTACCGAGATTTTGAATGTTTTTCTAAAACACATACAGATGTTTACACGTATATTTGTGAGATTTATACTGCCGAATGGACGCAGTTGGGCGAACATCAATGGGTGTTTACTATCGCAGCCAACCGATTTTTGCGCAACATGGTGCGTGCTATTGTAGGTACATTGGTTGATGTTGGCATTGGCAAAATTGAGGTTGAAGAGATGCATCAAATTATCCAAAGTAAAAATAGAGGCCAAGCCGGATTTTCGGTGCCTGCTTGCGGATTACATTTGGTCGAAGTAAAATATCCGTATATTAAAAAAAATGAAAATACCTAAGCGGTAAATAAATATGAAAAAAATAAATACCAGCACCCTCAAAAAAGTACTTCGATACGTAAATCCATACAAATCAGTAGTTAGTATTGTCATTTGTAGTGTGATTTTGTTGTCGATTTTTGCTGCTTTGAGGCCTTATATGGTCAAACAAATTGTCGATAGTTATATCGAGGTCAAAGATGCCGATGGATTGACTACTTTTAGTTTACTAATCGGTTTGGTATTACTCATCGAGGTAGTGGCGCAATACTCTTTTTCGTACAGCGCTAGCTGGCTCGGACAACGCATTGTGAAAGACATCCGTGAAGAGCTGTTTCATAAAATCACACATTTCAAACTCAGGTATTTTGACAAAGAATCTGTAGGACGATTGATTACACGTAATGTTTCTGATATAGAGTCTATTGCGAGTATTTTTAGCCAAGGATTATTCATGATTATTGCCGATGTTCTCAAGATGGTTGTTGTACTCGGAATCATGTTTTTTATGAATTGGAAACTGACATTGATTGTCATTGCAGCCATGCCGATTTTGTTGTATGCCACACGCATTTTTCAACAACACATGAAAAAAGCTTTTGATGAAGTGAGAACACAGGTGGCCAATCTCAATTCTTTTGTACAAGAGCGAGTGACCGGAATGAAAATTGTGCAATTGTTTACCCGCGAAAAACAAGAATTTGAAAAATTTGAACAAATTAATCAAAAACACAACCAAGCTTGGCAAAAAAATATTTTATATAACTCTATATTTTTTCCCATTGCCGACTTTGTATCGCAGGTAACCTTGGGTTGTGTGGTTATTTTTGGTGGATTTAATATTATTGGTGGCGGCAACCTTACTACTACCGGAGATTTGTTTGCGTACACCATGATGATTCCGATGTTGTTTAACCCTTTGCGACAAATTGCTGATAAATTTAACGTCATGCAAATGGGTATTGTGGCTGCCGACCGAGTGTTCGAAATCATGGATCGCACAGATGTGATTCAATCCGAAGGGCAAAAAATAGCGCCAAATTTTAAAGGAAATGTAAAACTGACCGATGTTCGTTTTAGTTACAACGCAGGTGTAGAAGTGCTCAAAGGAGTAAATCTCGATATCCAATCTGGGCAAACTGTCGCCATTGTGGGCTCATCAGGTGCCGGAAAATCTACAATGATTAATCTGTTGAGTCGTTTTTACGAAATCGATAGCGGAAAAATTACTATCGACGGAGAAGATATCAACGATTTTACATTACAAAGTTTGCGTCAACAAATAGCCATTGTTTTGCAAGATGTATTTTTGTTTAGCGACAGTATTTACAACAATATCACCCTCAATAACACAGATATTACCGAAGAAGAAGTAATACAAGCTGCCCAAAAAATAGGCGTACACGATTTTATCAAAACCTTGCCTGGTGGCTATAGTTATAATGTAAAAGAACGCGGCGCAATGATATCGTCAGGGCAACGACAGCTCATTTCGTTTTTGCGTGCCTACATGAGCAAACCAAGTATTTTGATTTTGGATGAAGCCACATCGTCTATCGATTCGCATTCAGAAGAGCTTATCCAACAAGCGATTAAACTGCTTACCAAAGACCGTACCTCAATCATCATTGCCCACCGATTGGCTACCATCACCCACGCCGATGTAATTATTGTCATGGATCAGGGACAAATTGTCGAAAAAGGAACACATCAAGAGTTGCTGCAAATAGAAAATGGTTATTATAAAAATTTGTACCAATCACAGTTTCACGCAGCAGAGATAGCTTGATAAAACTATTTGGCTGTTTTCAAAATAAATGCTTAAATTCGCATCAAAATAATACGTAGTTTAAGGCTACAAAAAATTAATAAAAATAAATTTGCTTAGGGTTTTGTCACTAAGCTCAAAATCAATAGAATGAAATACGATATTATAGTTTTAGGAAGCGGTCCGGGCGGATACGTTGCTGCCATTAGAGCATCACAATTAGGTTTTAAAGTAGCCATAGTTGAAAAAGAAAACTTAGGCGGAATTTGTTTAAACTGGGGATGTATCCCTACCAAAGCCTTGTTAAAATCGGCACAGGTTTTTGATTACCTCAAACACGCTTCAGACTACGGATTGACTATCGATGGCAAATTTGACAAAGATTTTGGCGCAGTCGTTTCGCGTTCGCGTGGCGTAGCAGACGACATGAGCAAAGGCGTTCAGTTTTTGATGAAAAAAAATAAAATTGACGTGATTGACGGAACCGGAAAAGTAAAACCAGGCAAAAAAATTGATGTAACCGATAAAGATGGTAAAGTATCAACTTATACTGCAGACCATATCATCATCGCTACAGGTGCTCGCTCTCGCGAATTGCCAAACTTGCCACAAGATGGTAAAAAAGTAATCGGTTACCGTCAGGCATTGACTTTGCCAGAGCAACCGAAAAAAATGATTATCGTAGGCTCGGGTGCTATCGGTGTGGAGTTTGCATATTTTTACAACGCCATGGGTACAGAAGTAACCATTGTAGAGTTTATGCCAAACATCGTTCCGGTAGAAGACCAAGATGTTTCTAAACAATTTGAGCGTTCGTTGAAAAAAACAGGTATCAAAGTGATGACCAACTCATCAGTAGAAAAAGTAGATACCACAGGCAATGGCGTAAAAGCAACTGTAAAAACAGCCAAAGGCGAAGAGGTTTTAGAGGCTGATATCGTACTTTCTGCCGTGGGTATCAAATCAAATATCGAAAATATTGGGCTAGAAGAAACAGGTATTAAGGTAGATAAAGATAAAATCCAGGTTAATGATTTTTACCAAACCAATGTACCAGGTTATTACGCGATCGGAGACGTCGCTCCAGGTCAGGCTTTGGCACACGTTGCCTCGGCTGAAGGTATTTTGTGTGTAGAAAAAATCGCTGGTATGCATGTAGAACCACTCGATTATGGCAATATCCCAGGATGTACGTATGCACAGCCAGAGATTGCATCGGTTGGCCTTACAGAAGCCAAAGCCAAAGAAGCTGGTTATGATATCAAAGTAGGTAAGTTTCCGTTTTCTGCATCGGGTAAAGCCAAAGCAGCCGGAACTCCAGATGGTTTTGTGAAAGTGATTTTTGACGCCAA
>JBFHGP010000128.1:0-3623 GCA_041583035.1 Flavobacterium sp. | reverse complement strand
ACATAGCAGCCTCTGCAGTAGCGATATTACCCACCACTACATCAATCTCTGGGAAAGATTTTTTCACCTCTTTCAACACAGTAACCACACCTTTGGTATGACCGTGAGCTGTATCGATAATCAAAGCATCTACGCCCGCTTTTACTAATGCTCCTGCACGCTCTACCGCATCGGCAGTAACGCCTAAGGCAGCAGCTACACGCAAACGGCCATATTTGTCTTTGTTGGCGTTGGGTTTGAGTGTCAGTTTGGTAATATCTCTAAAAGTAATCAACCCGATCAATTCATTTTTGCTATTGATAACGGGCAATTTTTCGATTTTATTTTCTTGCAAAATTTGTTCTGCATCTTCGAGAGTTGTTCCTTCAAAAGCAGTCACAATATTGTCTTTGGTCATTACCTCGGTGATAGAGCGGTTGCCATCGCGTTCGAATCTCAAATCGCGATTGGTCACAATACCTACCAACAAGTTGTTATCATCAATAATCGGAATACCACCAATGCTGTTCTCGCGCATGGCAGTTTTTGCATCAGCAACAGTCGCTGTCAAAGGCAAAGTAACTGGGTCGATAATCATGCCCGACTCTGCTCTTTTTACCCTTCTTACCTCGGTGGCTTGCTGCTCTGCGGTCATATTTTTATGCAAAATACCGATTCCGCCTTCACGTGCCATCGCAATAGCCATCGCACTTTCTGTTACGGTATCCATCGCTGCAGAAATCACAGGGACGTTTAACGTAATGTTTTTAGAAAATTTTGATTGAATATTTACTTCTCGTGGCAATACTTCCGAATAATTCGGGATAAGAAGTACGTCGTCATACGTCAGACCCTGACCTATGATTTTGGTGTTGTGTGCTTTCATGTGCAAATCGTAGTTGAATTGCATGCAAATTTACTTATTTTTTTTGAAGTACAGCAACTGTTTAAAATTATTTAATCTTCAGATTATAATTTTAGCAATGGTTTAACTTTAAAATAGACTTTAATGATAATAATCAAAGATTTTCATCGATTGATTGTACGAACTCTCAAAAGCTGTGGTTTTGAGCCCTGTTTCGATTTTGTTTTCAGTAAAATACGTCAACATTTTTTCGGTAGGCATGTTGCCAGTGAGGTCGTCTTTGGCCATTGGGCATCCGCCGTAACCTTTGATAGCTCCGTCAAAACGGACACATCCTGCACGATAAGCAGCATCTATTTTTTCGTGCCATTTATCTGGCGTGGTGTGTAGGTGTGCGCCAAACTCTATCTCTGGGTATTTCGGAATCAGGCTGGAGAATAAATAATCGATAACTTCTGGGGTAGAACTACCGATGGTGTCTGATAATGAAAGAATTTTTACTCCCATTTGAGACATTTTTTCAGTCCATTCGGCAACAATATCTACATTCCACGGGTCGCCATAAGGGTTGCCAAAGCCCATCGACAAATAAGCCACTACTTCTTTGTTGGATTTGTGCGCGATTTCGATAATTTTTTGCAAACTAATTATCGACTCGGCTATGGTTTTGTGCGTGTTGCGCATCTGAAAATTTTCTGAAATAGAAAACGGAAAACCCAAATATTGAATTTGGTCATGAACTGCCGCCGCTTCTGCGCCTCGTACATTGGCAATAATCGCTAACAGCTTGCTTTGGGTAGTGGATAAATCGAGCTGTGACAATACCTCTGCGGTATCCTGCATTTGCGGAATTGCTTTGGGTGATACAAAACTCCCAAAATCGATGGTATCAAAACCTACAGACAGCAATGATTGTATGTATTGCACTTTTTTTTCGGTAGGAATAAACATCTTGATACCTTGCATGGCATCGCGTGGGCACTCGATTATTTTTACTGATTTCATAGCTTCAAAGATAATTCTTTATTTTTGAATAATGAAATTCTTTTGTGTGGTGGTTTGATGTGCCGGCTGTAAAGCTTTGACAATGATTTTTAAAGGTGGGGATGGTAAATATGTGTGGTAGAATCAGACACAATAAGCTTGGTAAATATTTTTTTAGTACATTTACTATTCAAGATAATTTATATGAAGTTTAAATTGTTAATTACTTTTTGTTTACTGATACCCTTTTTAAGCATAACAGCTCAAGAGACTGATTCTGGTTGTGTTAAAGTCACTCATTTTCCCATCAGTGAAAGAAATAAAAACTATCCATTTAATGAAGCGAAAAAAATCGTTTTTGCTTCATTTAAAGAAAGCTTTAAAAAGCGTTTAAAGATTAAAAATCAAGATTATAAAGAAAATGAAATCATTGGTATCATAGAAGGAAAAATGATGCAGGAATATTTTGATTCATTGAAAATAGATTTCTCAAGATATAACCCTGAATATTTTGAAGAACAAGTTGAATTGAACAATGAGCAAAAAAATAAGTTAACTGATTTGATTTATAATTACGGCACCAATCAGGAAAATAGTGATATGTGGGCTGCCAAGTGTTATATACCAAGAAATGCTATTTTGTTTTTTGACGATTCGAATAAATTAATTGGTTTTATCGAATTGTGTTTTGAATGCAACAATTATAGAACCAGTAGCTCTGATATTTCTATAAATATCAATTGCGATGATAAAATGATTTTACTTAAACATCAATTTGAAAAAGCAGGTATTGAGTACGGCGTGAAAACTGATTTATAAAATTTTCACGAAGACGTGGGTTTACAATCCGTAAAAAATTTTACACACGGATTGTAAATCTGGGCAACACACTACTTGTTAATCATAATGACAACCAATCACTATTAACGAATCATTAAAAGTTACATTAAATTGATAGTCTGAAAAATTTTCTTCTTCATAACGGTAAATGGTTATAAATTCTTTTTCATGATTATAATATTTAGAAGAGTCGATAGGCTTACCAATTACTTTTATTACTTCTTCCGTAGTCATTCCCTTCTTGATTTTATCAATATAGAATTCCTCTTTTTTGTTTTTATTACATGCTACAGTAAAAATAGTTACCAAACTTAATATTACCTTTTTCATTGATTATAAACTGTTTTAAATTTTACGCACGGATTGTAAATCTACACGATTGGGTTATAACCTTCTTTCATTTTTTTATTTATTATTGTTGCTCAAAGTCGGGAGACTTTGCGCAGCAGAGTATTTAATACACTTCATTAAAATTATAAGTACCTCTATGCTCATATTGCCCATATTCATTTTTCTATATACATCATATATATAAGTATTTGTTTTTTTATAAATAGAATCACCAACTGATAGCTGATTTTCTTTATCAAAAGCTAAAAATATTTTTAACCCATCAGATAAACGGAAGACATTCGCTCTGCCTGTTAACCAATCAGTCCCTTTATTCATAATAATAGAAGATATTGAATTTTCATAAAACTTATTTGCATCTTTATTTATTGTAATTTGAATATAAATTATTATTCCTAACATTGCTAAAATAGATCCACCTCCAAGAACAATATTTAATATTTTTTTTCGCTTTTTTTTATTATCTAAGTTCAACAAATAAGTGCAACTCAAATTAAATCATTGGGGGCTAGCCCCCAATGATTAGCCAAGTGCTAAATTTGATTTGTGAAAAAAATATATAAACAACTCGACCAGGAACAAAGATACCAAATTGGAATACTTT
>JBFHGP010000127.1:0-3686 GCA_041583035.1 Flavobacterium sp. | reverse complement strand
GGTATTTCAATGCTTCGCAGGTATCGACTTATTGACCATCAACGAGCAGCAGACCTTGCTACTAAATATTCAGGACAGGCAATCTGTCATCATTGATTGTCTTGGCGATGTGTACCGTAAAGTTTATTCCTGATTTGCTGCGGAATGTCGGATTTTGGGCATGGTAAACCCTATCTTTAGGAACATGCCCATGGCGGCGATTGCGATAATAAGTCATTGAAGCTGAAACGGCCATTGTTAGGAGGGTTGGGGAAGTCGCAGCCGTGGCGCTCTAAATATGGATGAAATCCGCGACAAATACGGCAGCGATAAGCCACGCCATAAAGCTAAAGTCGCTTTAACAACTGCATAATTAGAAAAAACCTGCAATCACAGCAGGGCTTTTGTTCTACGGTGGGGAATATACAGAAATCTTCTCAGAACAGACTTTATTTTCGGGCATCTTGCTCCCTTAATCGTTTTCGATCTTCCCGTTTGATTTTACTACTATCAAAAGTCATGAAATACAAAATTAGTAACCCTAGCACTGCAAATAAAAACTGTATTTCCTCGTAATGATTATAAATGATACGTGAATTTTCATACCACCAATTAGCATCAAGAAAACTACCTAGTCCAAGATCATTAGTGTGGCGGGATAAATGCTCAATAAAAGCAAGAAGTTGGAATATTGCTTGGAGTGTAAATAAAAAGCCGATGACAATATCTTGGTGGGTTACGGCTAACTCTTTGTGGTTTCTCACTCGGCCAAAACCATACTTCGAAACCAGTAAAGGTCTGAACCAGATCAAGACGATTGCAACAACATTAAACAAGAATAAAACAGGGTATGCTATATAACCCCCAACTTGCTCCATGTCGTACAGCAAAACAGAATCGATAAGTCTGCCAACTAAAATAAGAAGTGTCAGTGTAACAGTGTTTATATCTGGTCGCCGAACCATTACATAGACTAAAGCACCTATATTTATCACATCAAAAACATTGGGAGCTGTCACGTAGTATTGTATAGCGAAATAGCCCAAAACCGAAAATACAGCTAGATCCAAGGCTTTCAAAAGGTTGCTATTGTTCAATCCCATACTCTTTTTTTGTTTAGGTTATGGCTGTAGCACAAGGCGGAAAATTCTAACCATACCTTAAATATATTGGAAGTCGCTATTATAGTACATGTAGCCGTTATTGCCGATGACAAACGTAAAATGAATTGGATGAAAAGAATGAAATGGGCTGCAATCATCAACAGCCTCATAGTTGGCTAAATAATTGAAATATCTTGCTCCCTGAATTTTTTTCGATCTTCTCGCTTGATCTTACTGCTATCGAAAGTCATGAAATACAAAATTAGTAACCCTAGCACTGCAAATAAAAACTGTATTTCTTCGTAATGATTATAAATGATACGTGAATTTTCATACCACCAATTAGCATCAAGGACTTGAGCAAGACCAATGTCATCAAGGTGGCGGGACAAATGTTCTATAAAAGCCAGAAGTTGGAATATTGCTTGGAGTGTGAACAAAAAGCCAATGACAATATCTTGGTGGGTTACGGCTAATTCTTTGTGGTTTCTCATTCGGCCAACACCATACTTAGAAACCAGTAACGGTCTGAACCAGATCAAGACGATTGCAACAACATTAAACAAGAATAAAACAGGGTATGCTATATAGCCTCCAACTTGCTGCATGTCGTACAGCAAAACAGAATCGATTAGCCTGCCAGCTAAAATAAGAAGTGTCAGTGTAACAGTGTTTATATCTGGTCGCCGAATCATTACATAAGCCAACGCCCCAATATTAATTGCATCAAACATATTAGAATTTACCACATAATATTGAGCTGCCAGATAGGCCAAAATTGAAAAAACCACCAAATCGGCGGCTTTCAGAAGATAGTTATTTTTCACAATTAAGTTCTCGCTATGGTGGTGGCTTTTTTGTGCCACCAAAGGCGCTAGTGACCTCAGGCTCTGCCGCTAATGTGGTCGATTCTACAACATCGGAAATGGTAGATATGCTTTCTTCTTTTTCAGGACGCGCATTAGCTAAAACCCCTTGCTTACTATATGTCAGCAATTCACTCTTAGCCGCATTGCCCAACGATACGATGGCTGCCGGGCTAGTATTTTGACTATGATTTTGCTCAGTCGTATTAGCCGGGGTTTTTGTTTCCGGCGCTACTAAATTCCTTTCCTTTTCGGTAGCGTAGGTAGCAGAATTGATACCACCTGCATGAACCTCGCTTATCATGATGAATATCCCAAATTGTATTATTAAGATTTAACTCAAGCAGTTATAAAGAGTTGAGTTAGCCACTGTGTCCCGCGATTAAAATTGTCCTTACCGATAAAATTTCTTATGAAATCCTCTAATGTTTTAAGGAAATTATAGTATCGGCAATATTGCGTGAGTCGAAAAAAGTCTTTGGCAGAAATTTCGCTGTATCCGTACTCATAATTTTGATAAGTCCTGACATCAACACCAATATGGTTGGCCATCTGCTGTTGTGTTCTGCCACTACGCTTCCTCATATCGACTAATAAATCGCAAATCTCCACATCCGTAATTCCGAATTCATTAACCTTAAGTTGCCCAAAATTATACAGAGTCTTTACGAGATTTGGCAAATTATACAAAAAAATTTGCCGAACATGAAAATTTTTTCGTGTCCATTATGTTTCAATATCAGTGCTGAAATTTGGAGGCTTGATATCTTGCTTACCTAAATCTCAGCAATTTTCATTGTTATTTGTTCTTGTTAGGTAAATCGACCACAGACGTACTCCAATGTGGTTTTTGCCGCCGAGTGTTTTCACTTGGCGGCCTTTTTCAACTTGAATATAGAGGTATAGGTAATGTCCGAATTCACGGATAAAGCAAAAGCGTTACACGGTGAAGTCTCAGCTTTTCTTGCACAGCTTCGTAAAGGCAAAAAAAAGCTCACAATGAGAGTGTTGGCTGACCGCCTAGGCACACCGCATTCATTTGTTGGAAAAATAGAAAAAAGGCATCGCCGTATGGATTTGGCTGAGTTTGTTCTTTATTGCGAAGGTTTGGAAATTGACCCTCGTAAAACCTTTGACCAATTACTAAATCATATTGGTAAATAATGCCATGCACCGTCTGTTGTCTGGTTGTTGTCACGCACCAATGTTTTTGTTGAGTGATGAAGAACGTTATGCGCTTGTTGATATGGTGCGCTACAACAGTATTGATGTCGTTGCTCAATCCCTGCGGGAAAAGCTCCTGATGCGCTTTGCCCAAGCTGGGGTTTTGGCATTGTACGGCACGGAAGCTAGCCCAAAACCAGAAGATATCGAAGCTGAGCAAGTGCCAGACATTGACCCCAGCGACAGCCAACTTGCCATTACATTTATACCGCTCCCGGCACTACAGGAGGCTCATGTAAATCTGCGTAAAAACGATGGTACTTGCCAATGACGCCAGAGGCTCTGACCATCGAGTCGTTGGTCGATAAAATCACCACAATCAATGCCGCAGCAGAGCATTGTTTTGTAGTCTAGTGGTTTGCCCCCATGAATTACAGCTTTTACGAACCCTATACTTTCGCGGTACGCAAAGCCCTAAAGCGTGCATTGCGTGGTGTAAAAGTACCAAAACAGCCTTATCAAAAACTGTATCTCGATACAAAAACATCAACGTCCCCGCAGTCTATGGGGGTTG
>JBFHGP010000126.1:0-3689 GCA_041583035.1 Flavobacterium sp. | reverse complement strand
TCTTTATAAAAAGCTTCTGGTGATAGGATATCGATGGTTTCGTCTACCCCTTTTTTGTCAATCATCATTGCACCCAAAACCGCCTCTTCGAGGTCAATGGCCTGCGGAGGGAGTTTGCCTTTTTGTAAGGCAATAGTATCGGAGGTTGGGTTGTTCTTCGAGACAAAAAGTTGCTTGTTTTCCATACCCACAAAGGTAGTTTTTTTTTGTAATTATTACGAAAGATTATTGGGTGAAGTTATCAATAGCTGTTGATAAATTCTGATAAGTTTTTGAGTGATAAATTTGATAAATTCTGACTTTAATTAAGGCATGATAAATTCTAGAAAAATGTACCATCCACCAATAGTAAGAAACGAAATAGGTATGCCAAAACCAACCATCATATTGCTTAGTTCGGGTTTGAGTCCGTAACTTGAAGATAAAATTGCACCTGTAATCATCGGTGCCATGGCAGCCTCGATAATGCAAACTTTGGCAATTTCGTCATGTCGTCCTAAGACGAAAAAAAACATCACAAATATTAGGCTGGGTAATAACAATAATTGGTAGCCCAACCCTAAGGCTAAAAACTTGAAATGCTTGCTATAGGTTTTGAATTTTAATTGAAATCCTACAGATATCAACGCAATAGGAGACAGGGTAGCAGCAAGATTTTTGAGTGTTGTGCTAAATACTTCTGGAAAATCTATTTGTAATATAGCCATCAAAAAACCTGCTATAAAGGCCAATAGAGGCGGAAAAGTAAGCATTTTTTTGAGCATTGGATCGTCATTACTTTTTTTGCTGGCATACATGGTTGCTACGATTACGCCCAAAGTAGATAACACCATAAAAGTGCCTGGTAAGTCGATGATGATTAATGTTTTTAAGGCTTCTTCACCAAACAATGCTTCTATCACAGGAATACCTACAAACGAGGTGTTGCCCAATCCTGCGGTCAATATCAAGCAACCAGTGAGTTTTTTTGACCATCCGTATGTTTTGCCTAAAAAGGAGAACAATAAATAAGATGCCCCGAAGGCGAGCCAAGCAATAGAGGCAGGCAATAGCAAATCCCAACTCAACTGTATTTTGGGCAAATAATACAAGGCCATTGCTGGCAAAGCGATGTATAAAATGTATTGGTTGAGTACTGTAGAAGTGTTTTTCGGAAAATTTTTGATACGTTGGATAACTATTCCGATAAATAAACACAAAAACAGTAAGATGATTGATGACATGATAATTGGTTTGATGAAAAAAACCGAAAGTTGTTCTTTCGGTTATAATTATTATTTGGTGATTGGCGTGCCGTACAAGTCAAAATCTGAGGCATCAAAAATTTCGACTTCTACAAAGTCGCCTACTTTTACATAATGTTGCGTTGCGTCTATCAAAACTTCGTTATCAACATCAGGCGAATCAAACTCTGTGCGGCCTACAAAATGATTACCTTCTTTGCGGTCGATAATACATTTAAATTTTTGTCCAATTTTTTGTTGATTTTGTTCCCAAGAAATTTGTGCCTGAATTTCCATGATTTCGTTGGCTCGACTTTGTTTAACCTCTTCAGGTACATCATCTTCGAGCAAATAAGCATGGGTGTTTTCTTCATGTGAATACGTAAAACAACCCAAACGCTCAAAGCGCATCTCTTTAACCCAGTTTTTCAAAATCTCAAAATCTTCTTCGGTCTCGCCCGGATAGCCGGTTATCAATGTAGTACGGATAGTCATCCCAGGTACAGCAGCTCTAAAATCTTTGAGCAACTGTGTGGTTTTTTTGTAAGTAGTGCCGCGACGCATAGATTTGAGGATATTGTCAGAGATGTGTTGCAGCGGGATGTCTATATAATTACAAATTTTGGGTTCTCGTTTCATCAAATCCAAAACATCCATCGGAAAACCTGTAGGGAAAGCGTAGTGCAGTCTAATCCATTCTATACCTTCTACGTTGGCTAGATTTTCTAGCAACTCTGCCAAGTTTCTTTTTTTGTATAAATCTAGTCCGTAATAGGTGAGGTCTTGAGCAATCAAAATTAGTTCTTTCACACCATCTTTGGCAAGATTTTCGGCTTCTTTGACTAATTTTTCTATAGGTTGCTAAACGTGTTTACCGCGCATCAGCGGGATTGCACAAAAAGAACAAGGCCTGTCACACCCCTCTGCAATCTTTAGATAAGCATAGTTTTTTGGCGTAGTGGTAAGTCGTTCGCCCAGCAATTCATGTTTATAATCTGCGCCTAGCGCTTTGAGTAACAATGGGAGTTCTGTGGTGCCAAAATATTGGTCAACGTCAGGTATTTCTGATTCTAAATCTGGCTTGTATCTTTCGGATAAACAACCTGTCACAAAAATTTTATCGACCAATCCTTCTTCTTTTTTGCCAACATATTCCAAAATAGTATTGACAGATTCTTCTTTGGCGTTGTCAATAAATCCGCAGGTATTGATGACGATAATATTGCCTTCGTCATTTTTTGCCTCATGGGTAACTTCTTTACCATTAGCTTTGAGTTGCCCCATCAGCACTTCGCTGTCGTACAGGTTTTTGGAACAACCGAGTGTGACAACGTTAATTTTATTTTTCTTTAATGATCTTGTTCTCATAGGTTTAGTTTTTTATATTCTGAAAATTCCACCAAATGAGATGGTTGTTTCGAGAAAATTAAAGTGATGACTCGCTTTGTCAGCTTTGCTCTGTGTGGTGCGAACATTATTCATGTTGATATGTCCGCCTTTTACATCGTACTGTACAAAAAAGTGTTTGAAAAACACCAAATTGAGTCCGGCTTTGGCAGATAATCCATAGCCTGCAATATTAAAATCGTCGTGGCGGTCTTTGCCTAAAATTTTAGCATTAGTTTTCGGAAAAATAAATCCGCCGCCTATTGCATAGGTTGCGTTGAGTTGGATTTTATCTGTATTGTTGATCCAAACATACTTGGATAAATCATCCATTCGGCCAATTTCTGCATGGATGTAATTGAGACCGTCTGTGTGTTCAAACTGTACAAAATCTTCTGTGAGTTGCAGCAAATCGTCATTTATTTTTTCGCCATAACTACCTTCATTAGGGTAATAGCCAGAATAATTGACCTGCTGATTTTGTTTCATCACATATTTCATGTGGTCATAGCCCAAAGATACGTGATATTTATCGGTGATGAAATAGCCAAAACGAACATTGGTTTGCGGAATCGTAATACGAGATGGGTTGATATAATCAATATGCCAGCCTTTGGGCTTGTCTTGAGCGTTTACGTCTTGGAGTGTAAAATCATAGTCATCGCCTTGAAAACGAATGTCAGAAGACGAATATTTGCTGCGGTTTCCGCCCCAATAAACAAAGAATTTTCCTTTGTTATGAGCAGTGTATCGCACCGGCGTTTCTGAGTCGATGATATTGGTGGCTTCTTGCGCATGGGTAGCTATGCTGCAAATAGCAAAAAACGCAACGAAAATATTTTGGATTGCTTTCATGTTTTGAAAAAAATATTCTGCAAAAGTACAACAAAAAACTCGTTAATATGCGGATTAACGAGTTGAATGAATTTATTTGTAATCATGACTAGTCCTAAAAAGTCGATACAGATTTATTAGACAAAAATAATTAATTAAACACTTGCAAAAACGTTTTTGCAAGTGTTTTTTGATTTATAAGTTTTCATTTTCAATTTGTTTTGATTGTGCATTTGATTTGGAGTA
>JBFHGP010000125.1:0-3695 GCA_041583035.1 Flavobacterium sp. | reverse complement strand
CCCGCAATCAGGCATAAATAAATAAAATAATCGCTCCAGAGCCAATCTCTTAGCAAAATGATATAATCTTCCATTGTATAGTTTTAAAAGCTCCAAGGTATGAAAAGCTAGACACAAGAAAAAAAATTTCACAAAAAAAGTGACTTTTTGAAAAAACGTTGTCTAATATAATAGCTAAGAAAAAGAAAATGTTTTTATATGACAGAGGGTCGGATTTATTCCGGCCTTTTGTTTTTGTATAAAAACCACAATTGCAACAACTTACAAAAATATACTTAGATAATATTTTTCTGCTTGGCCAAGGTCACAGCTTCGACTTTGGAGTGCACTTGCAGTTTTTTATAAATATTTTCGATATGTCTACGCACGGTTGAAGGCGAAATAAAAAGTTTTTCGGCAATCGCTGTATAAGGCAAACCCGTCGATAATTGTTCTAAAACCTCTACCTCACGTTCGGTCAGGTTTGTGTCATCATTTGTTGGCGATTGCTGTGGGTTTTGGCGCAACAGATTAAGTGTTTTTAGCGCAATCGAAGGCGTCATTGCTGCGCCACCTTCAAGCGTTTGTTCGATTGCATTGCACAGCTCGTGCGGCGAAGTATCTTTGAGCAAATAACCATCTGCGCCTGCTTGTATTGCCCTAAAAATATTGTCATCGTCATCAAAAACAGTGAGCATAATTATTTTTATTGTTGGGTATTGCTGCTTGACGATCGCTGTAGCCTCTATACCATTAACTTTGGGCATTTCTATGTCCATCAAAATCAAATCGGGTTGGTGATGCGTCAATTGGTCAATGCAACTTTGCCCATTATTAGCGATAAAAGCAATGGTGATTTCGTCAAAAAAAGAGAGTTTTTCTTTGACACTTTTTATCAAAAAGTTATTGTCGTCAATTATCGCTATTTGTATCATTTAATGAATATTTTTTAGGCACGCGTAAACATATTTTTGTGCCGCTGTTGGGTACCGTTTTTATGGTTAATTTACTTTCGAGCTCATCGGCTCTTTTTTGCATATTGTACAAGCCATTGCCTGCTTGCACAAGATTAGAGTCAAAACCTATACCGTTGTCTTCGATGGTAATCAGTACGCAATTTGCATCGTTTTCTATGTTGATTTTGACCTCATTTGCCTGAGCATGTTTGAGTGCATTGTTGATAGCTTCTTGCACAATTCTAAAAATATTGAGCCCTTGTATTGCAGTAAAATCAGTATTTGCCAAAGACGATTCGTCTGAGAATACAGTTATCTCTACCTTGCGCTGAGATTGTTTTGCTTTTTCTATAAAATTGGCGATGCGACCTTGCAAATCTTTGGTAGAAATACCCGATTTGTTCATCGCCCAAATCGTATCGCGAAGCTCTTGTATGGTCTCTTTTGCAAACCAACCGACGTGGTCAATTTTTTGATTCAGCGGTTCGTTTTTGTCTTTGATATAATACTTTATGGTATCGATTGCCGAAACGATAAAAGAGAGTTGAGCGCCGATATTATCATGCAAATCTCTGGAGATTGACAACCTTTGCTCTTCAAGTTTTGTTTTGTTTTGATGTTTTTCTTCGGCCAGTCTTAATGCGTTGATTTTTTGCTGTTTTTCATTTTTGAGCAATTGTTGTTTGTAAAACAAAAAACCGAGCAATCCAACAATAATTGCCAAAGCTAGCAACCCAAATATCCAAAAGTTTCGACTGCTTAATTTTGCTTCTTGCTGCAAAATTTGCTTTTCTTTTTCGGCCGTTTCGTATTGAATAGTCAACTCGTTGAGCTGCTTGGCTTTTTCGACAGAAAATCGTTCGTCTTCTTTATTTTTGTATGCCTCGAAATAAAAAAGCGCTTTTTCGAAATCATTTTTTTGTCGATACAACTCATGCAAACGAAAAAAGACCTCTGCGTGATAATTGGCCTGACGAGTTTTTTCTATCCCTTGCAAAGCCTTGAGTAAAGTTTTTTCGGCCAAGTCAATTTTTCCTTGTTCGAGATAAATTTTACCCAAATTTACTTGTGTTACATATCGGCTACTTTGCTTGTCTTCTAAGGCCAGTAAAGTATATTTTTCAGCCAATTCGAGTTCGCCCAACTTGATATAAGTATTGCCGATATTAGAATACCAAGCGTGTAAAAAATCAGAATTGGGGTTTTGTTCAAAATATTCGATAGCCTTGAGGTTATACATCTCTGCCTTTGCATAATTTTCCAGCTCATCATAAGCAATCCCCATCAAACCGTAGTTGCGCCCTTTATAATCTAAGTTTTTAACTCCCTTTATTTTCAACCCTTTCTGGTACCATTCGATGGCTTTTTGGTATTCGCCCATCCGATCATAAGTATAACCTATTTGCAGCAAAGCATTGAGTTGTTTGTCTTTGCTAGGCAACTTTTCGCGCAAGGCTAACTCTTGATGTCCCGCTTGCAAAGCTTCTTTGTATCTACCCAAATTCCCTAAAAGCATCTCTTTGTAATACAAGGCATCAGCTGCAATAGAGTCGTTAACGCCCTGCAAAAGTTGATACGCCTCGTCCAATGAGTTGAGTTGAGCTTCATTTTGTTCGAGGTGATGATAAAAAAAAGCCCTTTCGAGACAAATTTTGCCCTTGGTCTCAGGTGTTTCGGCCGCACTCAACGCACTTGTTATCAAAGGCAAAACCGTATCGGGCTGTGTTTTGGCCAACGCATAGCTCAATTGCATCAAGGCTTGAGATTTTTGGTCGCCAGCACTATTGGCTATTGAACGTTTGAGGCTATCTATTGCACTCTGTCCCAACAGCTGCATGGCAAACACGAACACAAAAAAGAATGTAAAATATATCTTTTTCCACATAGGTCAATCTGATTTTACATTAATTAGTTCTAAATATATTGAAAATAATCTAACATTTTTTGTGATCGAACATAAAAATAAGCTGTTAATATTGACTATTTTCGACGTTTTTTGAACCATTTAACTATTTTCCAAACAACAAAAATCAATACAATAACACCCGCAACTACCGGCAAAAGCACACCCGCTGTGAGGATAATCCCTGGCAAAGCTCCGCCAAAAGTTGCCTGCACCTCGTATGGGTCGCCCAATGGGATATTTTCGAAAACCAAGTCATTCATTGGCTGTTTGCTCATTTGATCGATTTGTTGAAACAAAACTTCAGATTGTTGGATGATTTTTTCGAAGGCAAAGCTTTCATTGTTTTTATGATAAGTGATGACTAGATTGTCAGCTGGCGTAGGCGAAAAGTGGGTTTTGTGCCCTGCATAAATCTTGTGAATATCGTTGTAACGAAAATCAAAACCATTAGAAATCCCATTGATATCTTCTGGCATCAAATCATCTTTTAATTGCACAAAAAATCGTCCATCCTCTATCGGTTGATGCCAAACGCTACCACTCTCGAGCAAATAAATAAAAGCATTTTTTTTGTCTACATTATACCCTCTACGCACCTGAGCGTTGTTGGTATTTACCAAAAAATACACCTCTACGGTTTGTGTTTCGTTCGGAGCAAAACTCATCTCCCAGACTTTCCAGTTTTCACTAAAAGCCATGATGTTTCCGTGCTCTTCATGAGTTTGCGAAAGCAGCGGCAACCATTGGTTATTTGTTTTGATTTTGAACTGGCTCAACGAGTCGAGCGTAACTTCGTTCAGGTCGTTTTGTCCTCCGTTATATATTCCATTAACTGGATACCCCATCCTGAAACT
>JBFHGP010000124.1:0-3787 GCA_041583035.1 Flavobacterium sp. | reverse complement strand
CCATGAGTCAGTTGCAGTATCAACAACAAAATTATAACCGACAAAAAAACATGTATGAAGCACAAGTGATTAGTCAATCAGATTTCGAATCTGCAGAATACCAATTGAAAGATGCCAAAGCAACAGTCGCTCAAAGCCAAACTATATTACGACAAGCCAAAACAAATTTGGGATATGCTAATATTTACTCGCCTATAGACGGGGTAATCTTGAGTAAAGAAGTAGAAGAAGGGCAAACAGTTGCAGCAAGTGTGAGTACACCAACTTTGTTTACCATTGCCAAAGATATTACCAAGATGCAGGTAGAGGCAGATGTAGACGAAGCAGATATAGGTTTTGTCGAAGAAGGCCAACGCGTAGTTTTTACTGTTGATGCTTATCCTGAAATCGAATTTACAGGCAGAGTAAAACAAGTGCGATTAGGAGCGACAACAACCTCTAATGTGGTGACATATACAGTGATTATTGATGCCGATAATCCAGATCAGAAACTAAAACCTGGACTTACTGCAACGATCACTATTTTTACCAAAGAGCTAAAGGATATTACAGTAGTGCCCGCACAAGCGTTCAATTTTACACCAAATCGTGAACAATTGATGGCCTATTATTCACAAAATAATATAGAAACTATGTTGCCCGAAGTGAATAAAAATACTACAGTTTGGGTAATAAATAACGATAAAACTATCGAGCAACGCGCCGTAACAAAAGGAGAAAGTGACGGGGTAAACGTACAAATATTGGAAGGAGTGAAAGCAGGCGAAATAATAGTTCTTGGTTTTTCTGAAACAACTCAGGCAACTCACAGTGAATCAGGAGATATGGACAGTCCGTTTATGCCCAAAAGACCCAATAGAGAAAGCAAAAAAGCAACGCCCACCAATTAAATTTATATTATGAGCAAATCAATAATAGCTATCCATCAACTTACCCGAGAGTTTAGGATGGGAGATGAGGTAGTACGAGCATTAAAAGGGATAGATCTTACGATTGAAAAAGGAGAGTTTGTAACCATAATGGGGACAAGTGGTTCGGGTAAATCTACCTTGTTGAATATTTTGGGATGCTTAGACCAGCCTTCGTCTGGCAGCTATGCACTTGATGATATTTTGGTTAAGAATTTGTCGAAGGATAAATTGGCAGAAATCAGGAATACCAAAATTGGATTTATTTTTCAGTCATATAATTTATTGGCACGAACATCGGCAATAGAAAATGTAGAGTTACCCTTGCTTTATAACTCTAAAGTATCGTCTGCAGAGCGAAAAGAAAGGGCAGTAGAAGCTTTGAAAAAAGTAGGCTTGGGCGATAGATTAGGGCATTACCCTAGTCAATTGTCTGGCGGACAACAACAAAGAGTCGCTATTGCGCGCTCGTTGGTCAATCAGCCAAGTATCTTACTTGCCGATGAAGCTACAGGAAATCTTGACACCAAAACATCGTATGAGGTGATGCAACTTTTTCAGGAGTTAAACGACAACGGTATCACCATTGGGTTTGTTACTCACGAGCCAGATATTGCAAAATTTAGCAAAAGAACAGTAGTTTTGAGAGATGGATTGATTGTCGAAGACAAAAAAATTACGGATAGATTATCTGCCGAAAACGAACTTAAAAAACTAATGGTTAGTTAAAAAAAAATACAACATGAAAATTTCTAATTTATTTAAAATAGCTTGGCGAGCTATCCTACTCAATAAAACCCGTACTATTCTCACAATGTTGGGTATTATCATAGGTGTAGCGTCTGTAATTGCTATGTTGGCTATTGGTGAGGGGTCTAAAGAAAGTATCAAAAATAATATTTCGAGCATGGGGGCAAATATGATCACCATCAGACCAGGATCAGAAGTGAGGGGAGGTGTGAGAGTAGACAGAAGTACAGTGCAATCACTAAAATTTTCTGACTATGAAGCGTTAAAAAGCCAAGCCACCTTACTCCAAGATGTTTCGCCATTGGTGAATGGTAATGGGCAAGCAATAGCAGGGGCAAATAATTGGCCTACATCTATTTATGGAGCAGCAACAACTTATTTGTCTATTAGAGAGTGGCAAGTAGAGAGCGGTACTATGTTTGATGAGAGCGATATAAAAAGCTTTGCTAAGGTAGCGGTAATCGGAAAAACAGTTCAAGAAAACCTTTTTCCAGACAACCCAAATCCAGTAGGAGAAAGTATTCGTTTTAATAGTATTCCGTTCAAAATCATTGGTGTATTGACAGAAAAAGGAGAAAACACTTTTGGGCAAGACCAAGACGACATCATCATAGCGCCTTATACAACTATTCAAAAACGTATCTTGGCACAAGATTATTTACAATCAATTGTTGCCTCGGCAATTAACGAAGATAGTGCAGAAGAAGCTGTGAACGAAGTAACCGCAATTTTAGAAAATGCACATCAAATACCACAAACCGAAGAAAATGACTTTAATGTTTTTTCGCAACAAGAGCTCATCAATACCTTTAGTTCTACTAGCGAAATGCTTACTGTTTTATTAGTGGCTATTGCAAGTATATCACTATTGGTTGGCGGCATTGGTATCATGAATATCATGTATGTCTCGGTCAAAGAACGTACCAAAGAGATAGGCTTGCGAATGGCTATTGGTGCCAAAGAAAAATTTATCATGCTACAATTTTTGATAGAATCTGTTTTAATTAGTATCACCGGCGGATTATTGGGTGTGATACTAGGGTTATTAAGCACCTTTGTTATCACTACTTTTTTTAATTGGCCAGTTAATATCACATCTTTTTCGATAATTTTGTCGTTTATTGTATGTACAGTTACGGGGGTGTTTTTTGGATGGTATCCGGCCAAAAAAGCTGCCTCGTCAAACCCTATTAAAGCATTGAGATATGAATAGTATGTTGAAAAATAACCGAATAGAGTTTGTTATTCACTTATTAGTATGGGCATTGTTGTTTTTTTTGCCTTACGCATTTACCGTAGGTGATGGTAGGCCGTGGACCGATTTGTTTCAGTTTTTTTGGTCACAAATCATCCTATTGATGGTTATTTTTTACATCAATTATCTGTTTTTGGTTAACCGTTGGTTTTTTAACGACAAAAAGCTAATGTTTTACATCGCCAATATTTTGCTGATTGTTTTGTTTGTTTGGCTAAGACATCAAACTATTACTTGGCTGAATGCACAAGGCGACAGTGTTATTAGAAAAAACCCACCACCGTTTGGGCTCATATTGTACAGAGATGCATTGGTTTACCTAATACCTGTCGTTTCAGCAATAGCGATACATTCAGGAAAAAGATTGCTCAAGGTTGAGGTACTCAGTCAAGAGGCAGACAATGTAAAACTACAATCAGAGTTGCAACACCTCAAATATCAATTGCAACCACATTTTTTCTTCAATTCTTTAAACAATATTTATGCACTGATTGATACACAGCCCGAAAAAGCCAAACAAACCATTCATAGTCTGAGCAAATTGATGCGTCATTTGCTACAAAACTCTGAAGAAGAAAAAATTTTGCTGGCAGAAGAAGTAAGCTTTTTAAATAAATATATCAGTTTGATGGCTTTGAGGCAAAATGAAAACACTCAAATAAAAGTTGATTTCCCGACTGATTTTCCGTCTATACATATAGCTCCACTTTTGTTTGTTTCGGTCATAGAAAACGCTTTTAAACACGGTGTGTCTGCAGTAGAAAAATCGCCACTCAGCTTTGCATTAAGCATTGAAGACAATGATTTAAAATTTGTATCGGTCAACAATAATTTTCCCAAAACAAAAACCGATTTGAGTGGTTCGGGCATTGGT
>JBFHGP010000123.1:0-3787 GCA_041583035.1 Flavobacterium sp. | reverse complement strand
TGAAGAAGAATTTGGTGTAAGCGTTCCTATACCTACCTGACCATATGATCCCCAGGCACTTACAAGAACAGCAGCTGCAAGTAATTTTCTGTTCATAATATATTTTACTGTAAATTTTAATTATTTCAGGCATCAAGAGAAATTTCACTCCGCACCAACCGCACGAGCTAACCTCACCCTTCATCTTGATACAATATATTGCAGCGACTGAACTCCCATGACATAGCAATTTTGTTCTATTAGCTCAAAAAAGTAGCTACAATATTTTGTGCAAATATACAAAAAAAGTTTATATTCGAGGCAAACTAATTTATTTTCACACAAATAGCCTCAAAAATCATCCTTCATTATCCTCATACCACCGATCAACAAGTAGCTCTTTTCGTTTAGACGCCTGGACTGCAAGCTGGTCGCAGCGCTCATTCATAGAGTGATTGTTATGCCCCTTTACCCATCGAAACTTAACATTATGTTTACAATAAACCCTCAAGAAACGCCTCCACAAGTCTGGATTTTTTTTCTTAGCAAATGATTTTTTTTCCCAACTAAACACCCAACCTTTAGACACCGCATCAACTACATATCTCGAATCTGAAACTACCAAAACCTCACACCCATCTTTTGTAAGCGCCTCCAAACCAACAATCACCGCCAACAGCTCCATTCGATTATTGGTTGTTTTGCGGTAGCCTTGCGAAATTTCTTTATAATAATTGCTATGATTAAGGTGTAGCACAATGCCATAACCGCCCGGACCAGGATTTCCGCGCGACGAACCATCTGTATATAAGGTAATACTTTGCGACATTAATCTTCCTTAATTAATTTTTCGATAACAGCCGGAAAGTATTTATACTCTAATTCATGCACTTTTTGCGCCACATCATCTGCTGTGTCTTCAGCCGAGACTTCTGTTTTGGCCTGAAAAACAATAGCCCCTTCATCATAATGCTCGCTTACATAGTGTATTGTAATACCCGTCTCAGACTCATTATTAGCCACAACCGCCTCATGCACAAAACGACCATACATACCCTTACCCCCATATTTTGGCAACAAAGCCGGATGAATATTAATAATTTTATTGGGATAATCCTGAATAACAGACACCGGAAACAACAATAAATACCCTGCCAAGACAATCAAATCTGGCGAAATCTGTCTTATTCGCTCATACAAAAACCCCTCTTCAGTCTGTTTTTTGGTAATGACCTCAGCCGGCACATTAAGTTTTTTTGCACGCTCTAACACAAAAGCGTCTTTTTTATTGGTAATAATATGAAAACAAATCTCACTGTTATTTTCTCTAAAATATCGGATAATGTTTTCTGCGTTACTTCCAGAGCCAGAGGCCAATAAAACTATATTTTTCATCGGGTAATTGTAAAAGTTTTTTTGTGTTTTTGAACAAATATTTCTGCACAAAAGTACCTATTTAAAAATTATTTTTATAAATTCGCAGTTACAAAAACAATTAAAAGTGTGGTATTAAACTAAAGTTTTATATTTTTGCCACAACAATTAAACTTAAAAAAGAAAAAAATTATGTCAGACATTGCATCAAGAGTAAAAGCGATTATCGTTGACAAGTTAGGCGTTGACGAAAGCGAAGTTGTAGCTGAAGCAAGCTTCACAAACGATTTGGGAGCTGATTCATTAGACACTGTTGAGCTAATCATGGAGTTCGAAAAAGAATTTGATATCCAAATTCCAGACGATCAAGCAGAAAACATTGCTACAGTTGGTCAAGCTATCTCTTATATCGAAGAGGCCAAAAAATAACAACCTAACATCGCGCGGTTGAATAAAAAACCGCGTGATGTTATTTATTTTTACAAAAAAAGACCAAAAAAATTGATTTTCGACACAGTAACGCTGTGTTTAGCAGCCCAATGTTTTCATTAAGACAAACACTGGGCTTCGTTTTATAAATCTGAAATTTACACTCAATTATATGAAGTTAAGGAGAGTTGTTGTTACTGGGCTAGGAGCGCTAACACCTATAGGAAATAACCTTGAAGAATATTGGAACGGATTGATAAATGGCGTGAGCGGAGCTGCTCCTATCACTCATTTTGACGCCTCAAATTTTAAAACTCAGTTTGCCTGTGAGGTTAAAAACTTTAACCCACAAGACTTTATTGATCGTAAAGAAGCCCGTAAAATGGATCGCTTTACGCAATATGCTATGGTTACCGCTACCGAAGCTATGGAAGATGCCAACTTTGACTTAGACCAATTAAACAAAGACAAAGCTGGCGTAATTTGGGGGTCTGGTATCGGTGGTTTACAAACATTCCAAGACGAAGTAACAAACTACAACCAAGGAAATGGCACTCCAAAATTCAATCCGTTTTTTATCCCAAAAATGATTGCCGATATTGCTGGTGGTCTTATTTCGATGAAATACGGCTTGCGCGGTCCTAATTTTACCACAGTATCTGCCTGCGCTTCATCAACTAATGCCATTATCGATGCTTTTAACTACATCCGTCTTGGCCAAGCCGACGTTATTGTAACTGGAGGATCAGAAGCTGCAGTAACCATCGCAGGGATTGGCGGATTCAATGCTATGCACGCTTTATCTACTCGCAACGACGACCCACAAACCGCTTCTAGACCGATGGACAATGACCGCGACGGCTTTGTTTTAGGCGAAGGAGCTGGCGCTTTGGTTTTGGAAGAATATGAACATGCTGTAGCACGTGGCGCAAAAATTTATTGCGAAATTGGCGGTGGCGGAATGTCAGCAGATGCTCACCATATCACTGCTCCTCACCCCGAAGGATTGGGTGCTAAAAACGTGATGCTCAACTGCTTAAAAGACGCTGAATTACAACCAACAGACGTAGACGGCGTAAACATGCACGGCACTTCTACACCATTAGGCGACATTGCAGAGTCAAAAGCTATTTTGGAAGTTTTTGGTGAGCATGCTTATACCATGAACCTCAACTCTACCAAATCAATGACTGGGCATTTGCTTGGCGCAACAGGCGCTATCGAAGCTATCTCGTGCATATTATCAATCAAACACGGTATTGTCCCTCCTACAATAAATCATTTTACTGATGACGAAAACATCAATCCAAAGCTGAATTTTACTTTCAATAAAGCACAAAAACGCGACATGAATGTAGTAATCAGTAATACTTTTGGTTTTGGCGGACACAACGCATGCGTATTAATGAAAAAAGTAGATTTATAAAAATCATTTTTATGAAATGGTTTTCAAAAATATTTCCGAAAAAATCCCGTACTGAACAAGACGGGATTTTTTGTGAGAGACTTAGTCTTATCATCGGGTACAAACCTAACCACATAACTATTTATCAAGAAGCATTTACTCATAGCTCTGCAGGCAAAATCAATAGCGATGGACACACTGTTAACTATGAAAGACTAGAATATCTTGGCGATGCTGTACTTGGACTTGTTGCCGCTAGCTACCTTCACCGAAACGCGCCCAACCGCGCTGAAGGCTACCTTACCAAGATGCGGTCAAAAATTGTGAGTAGACAAAACTTGAACAAAATTGGCAAAAAACTAGATTTATTGACTTTGCTTAACTGTACAGTCGCTCTCGATAATTTTGGCGAAAACATTTATGGCAACATTTTCGAAGCGTTGATTGGAGCTATGTATACCGACAAAGGTTTTGAATTTACCCAAACATTTGTTTACCAAAACTTAATCAAGCCAATTGAGCCCCTAGAAAAAATTGAGACAAAAATTATCAGTTACAAAAGTGTTTTTATAGAACATTGTCAAAAAAAGAAAAAACAAT
>JBFHGP010000122.1:0-3789 GCA_041583035.1 Flavobacterium sp. | reverse complement strand
GCCGACACCATCGAAAACATGGCGTATGATGCCATTTATCACAAAAGCAACGAATTTGGAGACAGAATTTCGCGCAATCAGTTGTTGATTTTGAAAGAAGAAAGCTACTTTGATAAAGTAAATAACCCTGCTGATGGAGCGTATTATATCGAAAATTTGACCAAGCAATTAGCCGAAAATGCACTCGAATTGTTCAAACAAATCGAAAAAAATGACGGATTGATTACCCAGTTGATGGAGGGTAACATTCAACAAAAAATCACTGATGCAGCCAACAAAGAACAACAACTTTTTGAAGAAGGCAAAGTAGTATTGTTAGGAACAAATAAATATCCAAACCCTGAAGACAGGATGAAAGACGATTTAGAATTGTATCCGTTTTTGAAACAAAATCCTAGAAAAACCCTGATTACACCTATTTTTGAAAAGCGATTGGCAGAAAAATTAGAACAAGAAAGATTGAGTAATGAAGCATGATTTTGTAAAAACTTTTTTGGACTTTTAAATACAACAACATGAGAAAAAACATACAACATATCAGCCTAAACAATTCTAAAAACAGCCCACAATCAACAGAAAAAGTGGGAGAAAACTTTTTGACAGCAGAAGGCATCGAAGTAAAACCCACCTACACGCTAGCCGATCTCGAAAGTACAGAACACATCGGGTTTGCTGCTGGTTTTGCGCCCAATTTGCGCGGGCCTTACAGCACCATGTATGTACGCAGACCTTGGACTATCCGTCAATATGCAGGTTTTTCTACAGCAGAGGAGAGTAACGCTTTTTACCGCCGCAACTTGGCTGCAGGGCAAAAAGGACTTTCTGTCGCCTTTGATTTGGCTACACACCGCGGTTACGACTCTGACCACGAGCGTGTGGTCGGCGATGTAGGAAAAGCAGGTGTGGCCATAGACTCGGTAGAGGACATGAAAATTTTGTTTGACCAAATTCCGTTAGACCAAATGTCTGTGTCGATGACCATGAACGGAGCGGTTTTGTCTATTTTGGCTTTTTATATCGTAGCCGCCAAAGAGCAAGGTGTAGATAAAAAATTGCTGTCGGGGACCATACAAAACGATATTCTCAAAGAGTTTATGGTACGAAATACTTATATCTATCCGCCAACACCTTCGATGAAAATTATTGCAGATATTTTTGAATATACGAGTAAAGAAATGCCAAAGTTTAACTCTATTTCTATCTCTGGATATCATATGCAAGAAGCTGGTGCAACGGCCGATATCGAGCTAGCTTACACCATTGCCGATGGTTTGGAATATGTACGTACTGGCTTGGCAGCTGGGATGGATATCGATAAGTTTGCGCCAAGACTATCTTTTTTCTGGGCTATCGGGATGAATCATTTTATGGAAATCGCCAAAATGCGTGCAGGCCGAATGATTTGGGCAAAATTGATTAAACAATTTGACCCACAATCGGCAAAATCGTTGGCTTTGCGTACCCACTGTCAAACATCGGGTTGGAGTTTGACAGAGCAAGACCCATTCAACAACGTTGCTCGTACGGCTATCGAAGCTATGGGGGCAACTTTGGGCGGCACACAATCTTTGCACACCAATGCGCTTGATGAAGCCATTGCCTTGCCAACCGATTTTTCGGCAAGGATTGCTCGAAATACCCAAATTTATATCCAAGAAGAAACACAAATCACCAGAACTGTCGACCCTTGGGCTGGTAGTTATTACGTAGAAAGCTTGACAGAGCAGATTGCACACAAAGCTTGGTCATTGATAGAAGAAGTAGAGTCTTATGGCGGTATGACCAAGGCGATAGAAGCAGGGATACCAAAAATGAGAATAGAAGAAGCATCTGCCCGAAAACAAGCACGTATCGACTCTGGACAAGACATTATTGTTGGAGTAAACCAATACCGATTAGAGAAAGAAGATCCGTTGCAAATTTTGGAAGTAGATAATCAGGTGGTGCGCAAACAGCAAATAGAAAGATTGGAGCGCATCAAAGCCAGTAGAGATAACGAAAAAGTACAACAAAGCTTAGCCAATCTTACCGAAGCTGCCAAAACAGGCAAAGGCAATTTGCTAGATTTGGCCGTAGATGCAGCCGAGAATAGAGCTACTCTGGGCGAAATATCAGATGCGCTAGAAGTAGTTTTTGGTAGGTACAAAGCACAAGTAAAAACCATTAGCGGTGTGTATAACAAAGAAATAAAATCAGACGAAAGTTTTGCCAAAGCCAAAGAATTGGCCGATAAATTTGCCCAACAAGAGGGGAGAAGACCACGTATAATGATTGCCAAAATGGGACAAGACGGACACGACCGCGGTGCCAAAGTGGTGGCAACAGGTTATGCCGATGTAGGTTTTGATGTAGATATGGGGCCACTTTTTCAGACGCCAGCAGAGGCAGCCAAGCAAGCCGTAGAAAACGATGTGCACGTATTGGGCGTATCATCTTTGGCGGCTGGTCACAAAACATTGGTGCCACAAGTGATTGCTGAGCTCAAAAAATATGGTCGAGAAGATATTATGGTGATTGTAGGCGGAGTGATTCCGGCGCAAGATTACCAATATTTATTTGACGCTGGCGCTGTGGCTGTTTTTGGACCAGGTACAAAAATTGCTGATGCAGCTATCACGATACTCGATATTTTGTTGGATTAAATTAAATATTATTTTTGTACAGAAAATTTAATAAAAAACAGGTTGTTTTGATGACCTGTTTTTTTTGTGGAATTATGTTATGTAAATGTCGAAAATAATGTATATTTAACTTTTGAAATTGTTATTACTTTATTTAAATTGTTCTAAATGAGTACAGATAAATTAGACCTAACCACACCAGACTTGGTAAACCAAAATATAGAAAAAATTGCAGCCTTATTCCCAAACTGTGTTACAGAAACCGCAGAGGGCAAAGCTGTAGATTTTGACTTACTAAAACAAGAACTCAACCACCAAGTAGTAGAAGGAGCCAAAGAACGTTACCGACTAGAATGGCCAGGTAAAAAAGAAGCGATTGTAACGGCTAATTTACCAACTACTAAAACATTAAGACCCGTACGTGAAGATTCTGTAGATTTTGACAATACTGAAAACCTATACATAGAAGGCGATAACCTAGAAGTACTCAAAATTTTACAAGAAAGCTATTTGGGTAAAATTAAAATGATATACATAGACCCTCCCTACAACACAGGGAAGGACTTTGTGTACAAAGACAATTTTACACAAGACAGTGCAGACTATAAAGAGGAAACCGACCAAACAGACGAGTACGGCAACCGCCTAGTAGCCAACCCAGAAACTGCTGGGCGTTACCATAGCGACTGGCTTTCTATGATGTACCCACGCCTTAAATTAGCACGTAACTTGTTAACCGATGATGGCGTTATTTTTATGTCTATTGATGATAACGAGGTACACAACCTACGTAAAATTGCAGATGAAGTATTTGGGGAGAGTAATTTTGTTGCTGAAATTATTTGGGAAAAAAAATTTTCACCACAAAATGATGCTAAATATTTTTCTTTAAATCACGAACAAATTTTATGCTATGCTAAAAGTAAGGTTCAGTTTGAGAGAAATTTATTACCTATGACTGAAAAACAAAAAGCAAGGTATAAAAACCCAGATAATGATGAAAGAGGACCTTGGACTTCAGGAGACATTTCCGTAGGAAGAGTTACTCTGAATGATATATATCCTATTGTTACACCAAGCGGTAAAGAGGTCTATCCTTCAAAAGGTAATAGTTGGAGATTTAACAAGAAAAAGTTTTTAAGTTTAATTGAAGACAATAGAATATGGT
>JBFHGP010000121.1:0-3970 GCA_041583035.1 Flavobacterium sp. | reverse complement strand
GCCTTTTGAAGGCAGATCACGAACCGTCAGCCAAGGCTTGTAGTCACAGACGTGACCTTTTCCACGACCTTCTTTTATCCACTTGGCATTTTTCAGTTCAGTGTTGAAATATTGTTTTCGCGCCATAAACAAAAACCACCGGTACATTGTGCTTTGATTAAGCTTAGTACCGATGGTTTTAGTATGCTACTTTATTTGTCAGTATGATTCTTTATTGTCTGGTATGAAGCTTTATTGTCCACCCACAGGTGGTGTGGGTGAGTAATAAAGTATCATACTCAACTCAGCTACAGGCCACATTTTTCGGTTGAAAAATTTGGGCCTGTAAAAATAAAGTATCATACTGGAATTTGGGGTTGCTCTAAATGCTTCATTTTGCGAAGTAATAAAGTTTCATACTGATGCTACTGAAATCGCTTCGTAAGCTTCTCTACAACCATTTCAGACGGGTTCTCTGTCGCAGCGATATCATGGGCTTCTTTTTTGGTTCTGGCCTTTACCAATACCGACCTTTCACCACCTGATTTAAGGTCTTTAAGAACAATATCAAAATATGCCATATCTTCTTTACCCTTTTTACTAATCGACACCACCTGCGGCCCTTTTTCAAAATGATAAGAAACCGCCCAGTTCAAATGAATGTTTATCGTAGTAAACGCTACACCAGTATGCAACTTTATAACTTAGGTAAAGAATAAATCAACCATACAATTTCAAATACAAACAACCCCACATTAAATCATATATATGAACCAACAAAATATTACAATCAACTTTATGACCAATAATTCTTGTTTAATCATCGTTGATGTATATAATTGAAATTAACTTTCAGCTAAAAGGTATATAACAATGAACGTAATTGATGGCCCAAACCAAGAATTTGCACTCCGATTAATCGATCTTAGACGAAGACAACAGCTAACACAGCATGAATTAGCAACTAGGATAGGTGCAGATAAACGCTCAATCTCAATGTATGAAAATGGTCGTTCTTTCCCAAGAAAAGAAACGTTGGAACGCTTAGCTCAACAGCTTGACGTTGATGTTTATTGGTTAAAAACCGGGCAAAGCCCAGAAGTCAGAAAGTATCTAGAAGATCAATGGGAAAAGTTTCCAAATGGCAATGAACCTATGCGCAAAGTCGAACTACTACCCATTGAAAGCTGGGATGATATAGGTAATGACACATACCTTCGTAGAAAAATTTACACTGAAGAACCATCTTGCGATGCGCACTCATCAAATATTGCTTTATTTATACCTGTGCTTAAATCCGCTTTCGATATGTATCGTGCAGCTGCACTACCGAATAGTTTTCAATGCAATTCGTTTTACCAAAAAGGAACTGTTGTCACTTTTGATCAGAGATGCATGTCAATAGATAGCATACCTAGTGGCTCCGATATTATTTTCCGCATCTCAGGCAAAGAAAATAAACCAGGACTTAGGAAATTAATAAAAGAACCAGGAAATGAACCTATGTTAATAGCTCTTGACCCTACGACAAACCTACCGGTTTTAATGTTAGACGAAATAGATATTTTAGGTGTTGTTATAGGAATATCCAAGCCATTATAGAGCGATTGTATACAACGCAAATATAGTGACTTGGAATAAAGCGATTGAAATGGTGGCTCAATACGCTCGGCTATGGCAGCATAAGATTTAGGCCCAAAGGTTGTATCTTGTTTCTTTTTTACCTTAAGCTGTAGTTATATCATGCCCAACAAGGAAATCCTAAATGCCATCTATGATACGAGTGCGAGTGTTCTCCAAGAATCAAGACAAAGTGGAGAAGAATAGCTCGCCCCAGCGAAATTTTTGGCGAAGCAGAATGCCTAATAGCGATGAAAGTGTCGAGAGTTTAGAGAACAGACTTTGCCGCCAGTTTGGTCAAAAGTTTCGTAACAAGTTACAGGAGCATTTTAGGGATACGTTACACGAATTGGAAAGAGCTACGTATGGTGAAGAAATTCACTACATGCGGAAGGACCTGCACTTTCGCGACAAATATCACGCTGACTGGGGAAATACGCTGGACTCACTCGTCGAATTGCGACAAAACATACTTGTTGAGCACCAAGATTATTCGAGACTGATAAATTCATTGCTATGTGTTTCCGAAACCCGGTTTGCTACCAAAATACTCGGGTATAGCAGTTTGGAGTTCGGCATTATTCCCTCCAATGTACAAAAGCTGCTGGAAGCTTTTGACAATAACACCGAGATCTTGAGAGTGGTGCTTGCTCAATTTATTCCTGACGTCTTTGACAATATCTTTGACCATAGGTATGGAGGGGATTTTGATTTTCAAATTGACTTGAATTTTAAGGTACCACCAGAAGCGCCCAAGGCTGATACAAAACCCAGATCGCTTACAAATAAACCCCAACAAGTAATGCAAGACGAGCAAATCTTAAATAGAAATGAAATAACTCACAAAGCAGAATGGGTATGGAAACTTGTCAATGGCTCGCTTCTCGTGCCAGTAATTTTAACCCTGCTCGTGCTCTATTTCGTATTTCAGCAAATTGTAGCATTCAAAAATACGCAAGCGGCAGCAATGGAGCCAGTTATGAAGCACTACCAATGGCTATTAGAGGAAGATCGCCGCCGTATCGAGCTGGAAAAAGGAATCAAGAAAACAGCAGAGCCAAAGAAAGAAAAAACAGCAAAGAAAAACTGAAGCAGTAAATCTGACTACTTGCCTTGGTTACTTAGCCCGAATTTTGCTCTTTTCTCTAGCCCTACTCGACCCCGCCATAAAGTAAAAAACGGCAATCATCACAACTGCAAAGGTAGCTTGAGCAATCTCGTAGAGATCATAGAAAAACATAACAGTCGGCCATATATACCGGAGCAGCTGTTCAATCAATAAAAGCACATCAAAGATAACCATCAGCGTGAGTACGATTGTCATGGCATCATCGGCCTTGGTGATCTTCCAGCCCTCTTTATGTTTTTTCAGTGGGCCAAAGTTTGAGAAGATCACTGGCCGCATCCAAATCATGACCATGGTGTAGGTATTTAGTAGAATCATTAATGGGTAGTAGGCCAGACCGTGACTGCAAGACGAGGAAAACATAATTGCCATATTCACCGGTTTAAGTAGCAATAGCACCATGATAAGGCTAACGATGTTGATGTCTTTTCGGTTTCTGAACATGACATACAGCGCCGCTGAAATCATAACGGCGTCAAAACCCAGAGCATGAAGTATATTGCCTGAAAGGCCGTAGGCTAGGTAAAAGTAATAGGCGCAAGAACCAATTAAACCGAATGCAACCAGGTCTACCAGTTTTGTCATCCGTTGAGATCTCCGGGGTTATTTTTTTTATTTACTGACAGCAGTACCACTATGGCAGAATTAGAAATAATTGCAACGTTTGAAATGAAATTAAAGGGAACTAAAAATTAAGCGACGACTTTGCACCTTGAAAACAAAGTCGCCGCCAAGTGTATTATGACTTGTCGATATCGCGGAATTTGCTCTGCTCATTGGCCTTACTTGAGGTAGCCATAAAGTAGAACACCGAAATAATGGAAACAGCGAATATCACCTGTAAAATCTCGTACATATCGTAAAACACGGTTATGGTCGGCCACGCAAACCGAAGTATTTGCTCAATCAGTAACGCCAAGTCAAAGAGAATCATCAGCGTTAGTATGATTGTCATGGTGTCATCGGCCTTGGTGATACGCCAGCCTTCTTTGTGTTTCTTCAACGGACCAAAATTGCTAAAGATAACCGGGCGCATCCAGATCACCATCATGGTATAGGCGTTCAACATGATCATGAGGGGATAGTACGCCAAGCCATGGCTACAAGCAGACGAAAACATAATGGCCATGTTGACTGGTTTGAATAGGAGCACGGCGGTGATCAGGCTCACAATATTGATGTCATGGCGGTTTCTAAACATCGCATAAAGCGCCGCAGCAATTGAAACCAAGTCAAACGCCAATG
>JBFHGP010000120.1:0-3985 GCA_041583035.1 Flavobacterium sp. | reverse complement strand
TGTGTGTATTGATAAAATTGATAATACTATAATAAATAACAATCAAAATGTCTGACAAAGACTCGTAAATATCTATAAATTTGTATCAATAAAAATTAATAATAACCATTAAAATCATTAAAACTATGTCATTTGTAGGTAAAAAATTTCCGAACATCACAGTAGACGCCATCACAGAAATGGGTGACGATTTGAGAATTAACGTTTTGGACGAAGCGGTAAAAAACAACCAAAAAGTATTGTTGTTTTGGTACCCAAAAGATTTCACTTTTGTATGCCCAACTGAGTTACACGCTTTCCAGGCTGCATTAGAAGATTTCAAAAGCAGAAACACCATCGTTATTGGCGCGTCTTGTGATACCAACGAGGTACACTTTGCTTGGTTAAACACACCAAAAGACCAAGGTGGTATTGAAGGAGTTACTTATCCGCTATTGGCAGATACAACTCGTAACTTGTCTAGCGTATTAGGCATCTTGGACGTTACAGAAGAAGACTATAACGAAGAGTTGAACGCTATCCAAATTGAAGGATCAAACGTTACTTTTAGAGCAACTTATTTGATTGACGAAGAAGGAAAAGTTTTCCACGAATCTGTAAACGATATGCCATTGGGTAGAAACGTAAAAGAATATTTGCGATTGATCGATGCTTATACGCACGTACAAAAAAATGGCGAAGTATGTCCAGCAAACTGGGAAGAAGGTAAAGATGCGATGTCTGCAGACCGCAACTCTACTGCTGATTACTTGGCAAAACATTAATTTTTTTAGGTTTCGGGTTTTTATCAGACCCGAAACCAACTTCAAAACCTTAACTTATCAACCTTAAAACCAATGATTTACTTTCATAAATCATAAAACACAACTTATTATGCTTAAAGAATTAGAACAAGACAACTTACAAGAAATAGTAGACAACAACGGCAAAGTAGCTGTACAGTATGCAGCCACGTGGTGTGGAAACTGTAAAATTATGAAGCCAAAATTCAAAAAATTATCAACAGAGAAAGAAGATATCACTTTTGTAATTGCCGATGCAGAGCAGTTTCCGGAGTCGAGAAAATTAGCCTCAGTGACCAATTTGCCTACTTTTGCTATTTTTAAAGATGGTAAACTGATCAATCAGGTGCAAACCAACAAGGCTGATGTATTGAATGAATTGGTAAACGAATTAGACTAATATGAAAGTACCTGTAATAAAAAAACTGACCGAATTTATTGAAGAAAACGACCAAGATTATATCATCGAAACACTTGAAGTTTTGGAATATATGACTGAAATTTCGTCACTCAAAGATGAAGAATTGGATGTAATTGGCGAATTGATTTCTAATATGTATGGCGCACTCGAAGTCAATAAAATGATTGCTGACGGCACGCCCAAAAAAGAAGCTTTGAACAATTTTATGCAACGTGTTTTGGGCTCTATCGACCAGTAAAAACACAGCTATCTAAAAAATGTTTATAAAACTTTGCGTCTTATAAACATTTTTTTTTAGCGTTTAGATTTATTTCTCTGAATCTGGTAAATCAATGGTTCTAAACCATTCACTTTTATTTCGAGCATTGCAGCCAATTGCTGACCTAGCTTATTGTCGGGAAAACCTTGTTGCGAAAACCAAACCAGATATGGCTCGGGCAAATCGATTAAATATCGATTTTTATATTTTCCGAAAGGCATTTTTGCCATCGCCAAATCTTCTAAAAACTGACGTGATGCTGCGGTATTTATTTTTTCCAAACAAAAGTGATGTTTTGTACCACATCTGGATGTAAACTTTTACCTACAGGGCACGTTTTGGCAGCGTTTTCCAAAATGGTTTGTGTTTTTTTATCAGCTTGCACAGACATCAACAACCTCACCTCTATCTCTGCAATTCTTCTAGGGTCAGACGCCATGGTTTTGGTTACCTCAGCCCTACTCTGACTGATATCTATCCCCATATCTCGAGCTTTGATTCCCATAATAGTAAGCATGCAACTTGCCAAAGCATTGGCAACATAATCTGTAGGAGAAAAAGCTTCGCCTTTGCCGTTATTGTCGGTAGGTGCGTCGCTCAAAATTTCGGATTGAGAGGCCAAATGAGTAGATTTTGTACGCAAATCGCCTAGGTAAATTACTTCTGATGTCATGATTAAAATGCGTTTCGGATAGACAAATCGGTATCAAAATACAAAATATAAATACCACTATTATAAATACCATCTGCTTTATTGATGTATTCAAAAGCGTTTTCTACTTGCTCAGAATTTTTATCAAAAAGCTTTGTATCTTCTGGAGTTGTTTGTTGCAATCTCTGCAAAACATCCATGGTGATATCGTAACCTCTTACCGCAAAACGATTGGGCGAACGCTGGTATTTTTGGTAAAACTGATCATAAAACTCATTGTATTTGTAATGATCAAAATCGGCAGTAACAGACGGAAAAGTCGTTTTGAGGTCAGCCAATGTTTGTATGCTAATTTCTGACGAATCTAAGATAGATGATCTTTCCAAAAACACTAATTGCAGGTCGAAATCTGTACGTAAATCGGCCAATATATTGGTCAAATTGATGGCTGCTTCGAGCGAATCAGAATCCAAAACAATAAAGTTACCTACATATTTTTTTAACTCAGCTTTGAGTTGCTCAGCAGACAAATTATCAGCTTTACTATTGATTGTCAACACCGTACCACTCGATGCTCCAAAATCTATCGATTGCTGTTGATGCGTGAGATACACAATATTTTTCTGCTTTGTGGTCATATAATCCATCATACCACTTTTGAGCATTTCGCCCGTAGGCATCGCCCTTACTTGATTGAGGTGACCTTCGCCCTCGTCTGTAGAAAGTGGTGATATGATATAGGTAGGCTGATCTTGCAAAGCAGCTGATAAAGCATCGGCATTGCTTTGGAAAAACGGCCCGATGATAACATCAGATTGGCTAAAGTTGTTCTCTGCCAACAGGGCGTCAATATCCATATTTCTGTTGCTCTCTTTCGAATCGATAATGCGTACATTTACCGGATGATTTTGCTTTTGAATATCGTCTAACGCCAACAATACTCCTGAGTAAAAATCAAGGGTCATGTTTAGAAAAACATCTTTTTGTAACTTATTATCTAACAAAGGTTTATTGTTTTCGAGCGTAAGGTAATTGTTATTGAAAGGCAATAAAAAAACAACTTCTTTTTGCTCTTTATATACAATCGCTGATTTTAACGTTGATTGTTGAAGATCAATCGAGCTTGCATCTATCTTTTCTCCTAACTGAATCGGGAGTTTTTGGGTAGATTTTTGCACTGGCAACTTTATTTGCATGCCCGCTTGTAACCCATTTTTCAAGGAAGGATTGAGCTCAACCAATTCTTCGATAGAGATATCGTTGTCTTTAGACAAACTATAAATCGTTTGTTGCGGTTCTACTTTCACATAACGGTAATCGGCTGTAACCAAAAACTGATTTTCGGTCAGATTTGTATCACTTTTCAGGTTTACATTTTGTGCTTTTGCCGGTAACCAAATCACATCACCTTCTTGTATTTTTTGCCCAGCCAATCCTTCGTTTACCTCATAAATTTCTGACACCGTTACCTTGTGACGGACGGCAATACCATAAATCGTTTCGCTATTGCCCACCACATATCGGTGATTTTTGTTGTTATCTTGAGTATTGTCGATACTATTATCAGGTGCAGACACCACAATAGTTTGCCCTTGTTGCAAGCCTTCGGTACGCAAAACAGGGTTCCAATCATTCAACTGATCAATGGTCACTTTGTATTCTCTCGAAATGGCATACAAAGTTTCTTTTGGTTGTACCTTGTGCAATTTTACACCGTTACGATTAGGTACTTTGAGTTGTTGATTGGCCGCTAACTCATCAGTTATCGACGGGTTTGCACTACGAATAGCTGTCGTAGTCGTATAATATTTTTTGGCTATCTGCGTTAGATTTTCTCCTTGTTGTACAGTATGTGTCGTATAGGTAACTTG
>JBFHGP010000119.1:0-3994 GCA_041583035.1 Flavobacterium sp. | reverse complement strand
TGGTAGAGCAACGGACTGAAAATCCGTGTGTCCCTGGTTCGATTCCTGGAGGTACCACAAAAAAAATCCGATTTCAATTGAAATCGGATTTTTTTATAAGCATCTAGTTGCCAAATTTTAAATAGCTAACTTTTTAGCGATATTTTTTGGCAAAGCATCTTTATGCAGCATGAGTCCTGTTGCTTTGTATTTCATAAACTCTTTGGTCATATACAAATAACCTTCGTAGTCGTTAGACAATCCCCACGAGTTTTTCACGATATAATATTCTTTACCGTTTTGGTCTTTGGCCACACCTACAATGTGCATCCCGTGATCATCAGTAGTTTCGTAATTATCAAACGCTTTTTGGCGATCGGCATCGGTAGTTTTTTTCTCTGGTTTTGGCCCGTTAAACATGATTGCTCTTTCTTCGACAGTCATGTCAGCATAGTCAATTGCAGGTACATAAGCCACACCATTTCTCCAACTAAACCCTTTCTCAGATACATCGCCAGCCCACGCTACCGTATAACCGTTTTGGAGCGCATGATCTACGATATCTACCATTTCGTCCATTTTTACATTCCATACCTGATCAAACGACCAGTTGTCTGGCACTAGCATCGTAAATTTGCTATACCACGGATATTCTTGAAAAGAAGAAACCTCTATATAGTCGTCTGCATTAATCCCTACCACTTTGTCAGCAAAAGTTTTTGGCGTGTATTTTTTACCTTCATACATAAACTCTTCGGGTGCGTTGCCCAAATAAGTATCGATTACCGCTGTATAGGCCTTTTCCCAATTGTCAGACAATTTTTTATTTTTAATGACCGATGACAATATAGCTTCGAGCATCGACGACATTTCAGACATATTGTTTCTGGTTTGCCCATCTTGCAAACCAGTGTACACGCTTCTTGGTACGGTACCGTATTTTTTATACATATTCATCACATCGTGAAAAGCACCACCTTCGCCCAAAGTTACAGCGCCGTGCATTTTTACATACATTTTTCCTTTTTCGATGTAAGCATTACGTGCGGTGTAAATCTGTGCCAATTCGATAGGTTTTTTACCCATTCTTATCATTTCTGATTCGATAAATGAGTTGCCCGAATAGCTCCAACATGTGCCTGATGAGCCCTGATCTTTCACCGTTGTTGTTTCTAAGTTGATAACATCGGTAAAGGTAAAAGACTCTTTGCTGTTTTCGCTTTGGTTACTTTTTACTTTGTTGATCAAATCGTCTTGTGCCGACATTTGAGTATGCGCCGACAAAGCCAAAAAAGCCGCCATCAACAAGGGCGTAAATTTTAATCTAAACATCTTATTAATTTATTTTTTTTTCAGATTCGAAAGTTAATCAATTATTACGAAAATATTGATTATAAATTTGATTTTTATCGATACAAAACCAATTATTCTTTGTGTTTATCTAGATATTCGATATTTCGCATCAAACCAGAAAACTTGGTTCGTTTTACGGCCGATTTTTTAAAAATTTCACTAAAAGTCTCTTGTGTGAGCTCTTTCCAATCATTTTTAGAGAAATTCAACAATTTTTCGTTGGGCGAAAAAGCTGGTTCTTGATGTGGTTTTGCAAACCTGTTCCACGGGCAAACATCCTGACAGATATCACATCCAAACATCCAATCCTGAAATTGATTATTCATCCCAGTCGGAATCTGTTCTTTGAGTTCGATGGTAAAATAAGAAATACACTTGCTGCCATTGACCACATACGGTTGCTCGATGGCGTTTGTTGGGCAAGCATCAATACAGGCGGTACAGCTACCACAATGGTCGGCCACGGGCAAATCGTATGCAAGTGGCAAATCGCAGATAATTTCTGCAATGAAAAAGAACGAACCTGTTTGTTTGGCCAATAAATTACTGTTTTTTCCTATCCAGCCTAGTCCCCCTCTCTTTGCCCAAGCTTTGTCTAAAACTGGTGCCGAATCTACAAAAACTCGCCCGTCTATGTCGCCAATTTCTGTTTGGATAAAAGCAAATAACGACTTGAGTTTGTCTTTGACAACAAAGTGATAGTCTTCGCCATACGCATATTTCGAAATCTTGTAACTATCTGTTACATTTTGTTCTTTTTCGGGATAATAATTAAACAACAACGATATCACAGACTTTGCGCCATCTACCAACAATCGCGGGTCTAACCGCTTGTCAAAATGATTGGCCATATAGTGCATTTCGCCATGCATGTTTTGGTTGAGCCATTTTTCGAGACGAGGCGCTTCGTCCTCCAAAAAATCTGCTTTAGAAATGCCACAAGACAAAAAACCTAATCGTTTGGCTTCTTCTTTAATTTGGTCTGCATATTGTTGTTTAATTGTTTCATTCATCAAACAATCCTCCTTGATTTTTCACATTGGTTTTACCCAAATGACGGTAAGCTTTTTCTGTCACTTCGCGCCCACGAGGCGTGCGGTAAATAAATCCTTGCTGAATCAAAAAAGGTTCGTAAACCTCTTCGATGGTTTCTGCGTTTTCAGATACCGCAGTGGCCAGGGTAGAAATCCCGACTGGGCCTCCTTTGAATTTATCGATAATGGTTGACAAAATTTTATTATCCATTTCGTCTAATCCAAATTTATCAACATTCAAGGCGTTCAATCCGTATTGAGCAATTTCTACATCGATGGTACCGTTGCCCTTTATCTGTGCGTAATCTCTCACACGACGCAACAAGGCGTTGGCGATACGCGGCGTACCACGGCTACGACCAGCAATCTCGATGGCTGCCTGATGATGGATAGGCACTTTGAGAATATCTGCACTGCGTTCGATAATTGTCGATAAAAGCTCGGTATCGTAATATTGTAATCGGCTTTGGATGCCAAATCTGGCACGCATTGGCGCAGTCAACAACCCAGAACGAGTGGTTGCGCCGACTAGAGTAAATGGATTGAGGTTGATTTGTACCGTGCGGGCGTTTGGCCCTGATTCTATCATGATGTCGATTTTAAAATCTTCCATGGCAGAGTACAAATATTCTTCAACAATCGGGCTCAGCCGGTGAATTTCGTCAATGAACAACACATCTCGCTCTTCGAGATTGGTCAACAAACCAGCCAAATCTCCAGGTTTATCCAAAACCGGGCCCGAAGTAATTTTTATACCCACATTGAGTTCGCTCGCCAAAATATGCGCCAAGGTGGTTTTACCCAATCCGGGTGGGCCGTGAAACAAAGTATGGTCTAGCGCTTCGTCACGCAAATTTGCTGCTTTTACAAATATTTTGAGATTTTCTAACACCTGGTCTTGCCCAGCAAAATCATCAAATGATAACGGACGGAGTTTTTTCTCTACTTCAAATTCTTCGAGATTTTTATTCGGATTGAGATTTTCGTTCATACCTACAAATATACAAAGTTTTTTACATCAGCTAACCTACAAATTTTAGCAAAAAAAGCGGCAACCCAAAGGTTGCCGCTAATAAACAATCTAAATAATGTAATTATTTGAAGTCGGCGTCTGAAACACCTTCGTTTACTTTTACTTCTTTGGCTAATAAATCGATATTCATCCCTGGCTGTAATGGCACAGACTTAGCGTAAGGAATTTTCACTCCTTTTACTTCTCTATAATCACTCATTGTTTGTGACATAGAAAAAGTTTGTCCGCCTTGCTCTACCGTTGTTACTTCGCCTAATTTTAGACCTGTAGCCACACTATAATAAGTTGCTGTATCGTCTTTTTTCAACACATAAGCATCTTCGTCAGCAAAGGTTTCGATACCTGCTAAGGTAAAATCAGCAGCGTTTTGGATATCATTGAGTACAGAGAACATCACAGCTTCGTCTTTCATTGCTTGAAGATCTTCACCTTGCATATCCATTCTTTGTCCTTGCTGTACCACATAGGCAGCATCTGCAGAAACAACTTGTTTCATCATCTCTTGCCCCATAACTAAGATCGACATAAAAGACTGACCTTTATTGGTTTGCTTGGTTGTTAAAGTCAAAGGTGTTCCTTGCAATGATCCTTCATA
>JBFHGP010000118.1:0-4017 GCA_041583035.1 Flavobacterium sp. | reverse complement strand
GCGCATGGCCAACGGTACTTTGCCAATGCCTGCAATCAATGTAAACGACTCGGTTACCAAATCAAAGTTTGACAACAAATATGGCTGTCGTGAGTCGGCAGTAGATGCTATCAGACGTGCTACCGATGTAATGTTGGCAGGCAAGCGCGTGGTAGTTTGTGGTTATGGCGATGTAGGTAAAGGTACGGCAGCGTCTTTCCGCGGAGCAGGTTCTATTGTGACCGTGACAGAAATCGACCCGATTTGTGCTTTGCAAGCTGCGATGGAAGGTTTTGAAGTGAAAAAATTAGACAACGTTATTGCCAATGCTGATATCGTTATCACCACTACGGGTAACAAAGATATTATCGTTGACCGCCACTTCAAAGCAATGAAAGACAAAGCTATTGTTTGTAATATCGGACATTTTGACAACGAAATCGATATGGCTTGGTTGAACAAAAATTATGGAAATACCAAGACAGAAGTTAAGCCTCAAGTAGATATTTATCATGTTGAGGGCAAAGATATTATTGTGTTGGCCGAAGGTCGTTTGGTAAATTTAGGTTGTGCCACCGGTCATCCATCTTTTGTGATGTCAAACTCTTTTACCAACCAAACGTTGGCACAAATAGAGCTTTGGAATCATGCTGATAATTATAAAAACGAAGTGTATATGTTGCCTAAACATTTGGACGAAAAAGTAGCGCGTTTACACTTGCAACGTATTGGTGTAGAGTTGGATACGCTTAGCGAAGAACAAGCAAAATATATTGGAGTAACGGTCGAAGGGCCTTTTAAACCAGAGTATTATAGATATTAATCTCTTTTTGATGAGAACAAAAAGGCAGCTGATAAAGCTGCCTTTTATAATTTTTAATCTCTTGGATAATTTTTTCTATAATTGGTTAATAGCGCATTCTCCAACTTGTGATGAGTCCGTCTTCTACGGTAAATAAAAAATTAGCTTTGTTGGAATATCCTTGGCTAGAGTACTGCCCTTTTACAATCACCTGATTGCCATTTTCTACCGTAAACTCAGGCTGGCTAACTTTCCCTTGTCTATCAATGATGTCAGTTTCTATCCACTTGGCGGTGGCTTCGGGGGTTTTCATTTCTCCATCAGCACCATAGGCTTGTGTAGCAGTTTTTGCAAACTGTTTTCTAATGAGCGCTGCATTTTCTGCCTCCATGGCTTCGATTAAGGTTTTTACAGGTTTTAAAAGATTTTCGTCTTGCATAGCGGTTGGTTTAGAATTAGTGGTTATTAATTTTTTATTTTCATTTGTGTTTTGTGTATTTGTTTGCGAACAGGCTATAAATGAAGAACTAACCAGTAGTGTAATCATCAATTTTGTTTTCACAATCATAGAATTTAGTTGTTAATAAACGTTCTTTATCAATTTTTAAGCGGATGCTGTAAATAAATGATAATAAAATTGAGCAAGAGAAAAGGGATTTCAACAGCAACACCTTTTAAATTTTTATCTAATAGTTGAAAACAGATAATCATCAAAATACCAGCCGCCATCAAAAAATTACCCCAAACAAATGTTTTCGGAAACAATATTAATACTGCCGATAGCATCAAAATAATTCCGTTAATCATTAATGCTGTTTTGGTAAAATTCCATTTACTAAACATTTCTATCATTTCAGGTTTACCTGAAAACATTGCATAACCTTGTTTGAGTCCCATAAATACTGCACCTAATATCAGTATTGCATTTAAAATTTTTAGTATCATATCTTATCAGTTTTTAGGTGAAGATTTATTCAAATCTAAGTATTTTTTTAAGTATAAAAAAACAGTACAAAGAGTTTTTTTTGTACTGTTTAATTGTTTTTTTTAATTTTTCGATAGTTTTTAAGACCTTATTCCAAGTTTATATATAAACAATGCCGTCTTGGTTTTCGTTATCGATAAAACCTTGCTCAGACATCCAATCGTCGCTATAAATTTTGTTCATATATCTCGATCCATGGTCTGGAAAAATCACGACTACTTTGCTGTTTTTGTCAAATTTGCCCAATTCGGCAAACTGTCGAGTGGCTTGCAATGCTGCGCCTGAGGTATAGCCTACAAAAAGTCCTTCGGTCTGTGCAATCTCTCTTGCGGTAAGGGCTGCATCTTTGTCACTAACTTTTGTGAATTCGTCAATGACTTCAAAATCGGTTGCAGACGGAATCAAGTTTTTGCCCATTCCTTCAATTTTGTACGGGAAAATTTCGTTTTCGTCAAATTCGCCTGTTTCATGATATTTTTTCAATACCGAGCCATAAGCATCTACGCCCAAAATTTGAATGTTTGGATTTTTTTCTTTCAAAAATTTTCCTGTACCCGAAATCGTACCACCTGTACCCGAGCAAGCAATCAAATGGGTGATTTCACCATTGGTCTGTGTCCAAATTTCGGGGCCAGTAGTTTGGTAATGTGCATCGATATTCAACTCATTAAAATATTGATTGATATACACTGATCCTGGTGTTTCTTGATGCAATCTCTCAGCTACTTTATAATATGATTTTGGATCGTATGCAGCTACATTTGCCGGACAAACATAAACTTTTGCGCCCATGGTTTTGAGCATATCTATTTTGTCTTTGGATGATTTTGACGAAACGGCCAAAATACATTTGTAACCTTTGAGAATGCTCACCATTGCGATGCTAAAACCAGTGTTGCCCGAGGTAGTTTCTACAATGACGCTACCAGGTTTGAGAATGCCTTTTTTTTCGGCAGTTTCGATGATGTGTCTGGCAATCCTGTCTTTGGCAGAATGCCCGGGGTTAAAGGCTTCTACTTTGGCGTAAAAATCTCCAGGAATATTTTGTAATGTTTTTTTTAACGGGATGATTGGTGTGTTGCCAATCAGGTCGATTAAATTTGAAGAGTCAAAAGACATATTTTTAGTTTTTTTTATTCAAATTTCAGTGAAGTCAATTTTTTTTAGTGTATTGAATGACAAAAATACAAATTTATTATTCTGTAATTCCTTCCAAATCTAATAAAAAGCTAAATTCTTTGGCCAATTCTTTGAGCGATTCGAACCTGCCCGATGCACCGCCGTGACCTGCATCCATATTGGTATCTAAATACAATTGATTGTTGTTGGTGCGCAACGCTCTGATTTTGGCAATCCACTTTGCAGGTTCCCAATACTGCACTTGCGAGTCGTGAAATCCGGTAGAAATATATAGGTTTGGATAGTCTTGCGCCACTACATTGTCGTAAGGCGAATATGACTTCATGTAATCATAATATATTTTATCGTTCGGGTTACCCCATTCGTCGTATTCTCCCGTTGTTAAAGGAATGCTGTCGTCGAGCATAGTGGTGACCACATCTACAAAAGGCACTTGGGCAATCACGCCATTGTACAACTCTGGCGCCATGTTGATGATAGCACCCATGAGCAAGCCGCCTGCCGACCCGCCTTCTGCATACAAGTGTTTTGCCGAAGTATATTTTTGGTCAATTAAAAATTGTGAGCAATCGATAAAATCGGTAAAAGTATTTTTCTTTTTCAACAATTTTCCGTTTTCATACCATTCACGGCCTAGCTCTTCGCCGCCCCTTACGTGAGCGATAGCGTAGATAAAACCACGGTCTAACAAACTGAGGCGTGTGGTCGAAAAATAAGGATCCATGGTAGCGCCGTAAGATCCGTAGGCGTATAACAACAACGGATTTTTGCCATTCTTCTCTATGCCTTTTTTGTACACGACAGAAATCGGAATTTCGGTACCATCTTGTGCGGTCGCCCACAAACGCACCTCTTCGTAATCGTCTTTGTTAAAATCGCCCAAAACTTCTTGTTCTTTCAATACAGTTTGCTCTTGGGTTTTCATGTTGATTTCCATTACCGATGCTGGTGTGGCCATCGATTGAAAAGCAAAACGCAATTGGTCGGTGTCAAAGTCTACATTGGTGGTGGTGTAGGCGGTATAAGTCTCGTTCGGGAATGGTAAATAATAAGCCTTTTCTGGGGCATCCCAAGGTCTGATATTCAATTGTGTGAGCCCGTTGCTACGTTC
>JBFHGP010000117.1:0-4181 GCA_041583035.1 Flavobacterium sp. | reverse complement strand
CAAAATCTGCTCGATATCCAGACACTGCATCCACAAAATACTCGGCCTGTTGCATCAGTCCGTCAAGGTTTTTGTACAGCCTCATTTGCCATTGTACCAAGCCAAGCCTAATCACCGACTTGGTTGCCACTACATTGCTGTTTTCTTTTTCGTAATAAACATTGTCCCACTCGAGCAAAACGGCATAATCGTGCGAGTCTTTATCGCCTTCGAGGTAACCTTTGAGCACGCGAACGGGGTGAAAATCATTTGACATCTGAAAGTCTAAAACAGGGTCGTGAATCTCTTTGTTACGCACCTTGTCAATGTATTGTCGAGGGGTAATTTCATTAGAATATTCGTGATAATTAGGAATGCGTCCGCCAAAAACAATTCCTTTCAGATTCAGTTTTTCGCAGAGTTCTTTACGGTAGTCATACAAGCGTCTCGCCAAGCGTAAACCTCTAAATTTGGGTCTGATAAACACATCTATTCCATACAACTTTGTGCCGTTGTTATTGTGTGTGTTAAAAGTGTAATCGCCAGTAATTTGTTTGTAAGTATGCTTGTCATCAAATTTTGCATAATCGACAATAATCGATAATGCGCAGCCAGCCAACTCGCCATTAACTTTGATGCCTACTTGTCCTTCCGGAAATTTTTTTATCAAAGATTTGATGTGTTTTTTGTGCCAATACGAATCGTTGATATTGGCGTACGATTCTTCCATAGAAGCTTTTATTTCTTCATAATCTTCCATGCTCAAGAAAACGATTTCGATGTTTTCTATCGGTTGAATGTCTTTGTTTAAGGTCATTGATAGCAATATTTTATTACAATCAAATATACTTATTTTATCGAGAGTCGGTTCTATTTACTACAAAAATATATCAGCTGATGGTGCGCATACTTTTTTGAAGAATGTCTAAATGTTTTTCCATTTCTTCTTCGTTAAGATGTGCAAAACCTAATCTCATGGCAGATTCGTTTTGCGTTTGATACAATATATTGGTGGGCAAATGCAAGTTGTTTTCTTTGCATTTTTCTTTGATTTTTATCAAATTTACTTTCGGATTTTTTAATTGTATCCAAAAAGCAAACCCGCCGTGTGGAAGTTTAAAGCTAAATTGAGAACCAAATTTTTGGTGAAGCAATCCAGCAAAGTGAATTCGCCTTTGTTGATATATTTTTTTTGCTTTTTTGAGGTGTTTGTCTATTTCTCCCTCTTTGATCATTGTTGCCATTGTTTGCTGCATCAACAGATTGGTGGGTTGCATGACCATTTGGGCAAATTGGTTAATAGCAGAAATCAATTTTAGGTTACCTACCACAAAACCCGTCTGATAGCCTGGTGTAAGATTTTGTCCCAATTCGCCAAGATAAATCACCCTGTCTTGATCGTCGGCGCTGTACAAGGGCAAGCTACTCATTTTTTCGTACTGAAAATCGTATCCCCAATCGTCTTCGATGATGATAAAATTATACTTTTTTGCCAAATGTAAAAGCGCTAATCGTCGTGTTTTACTTAGCGAAACGGTGGTAGGGTAGTGGGCGTGGGGCATCACATAAACAGCTTTTATACTGGTTTGCTGACATATTTTTTCTAATTTGTTGGTGTCGATGCCTTCTTCATCCATAGGTATAGCACAAATTTTTGAACCATTTTTCTGAAAAACCATATTGGCTTTGTAATAATTTTTTTCAGCTACGGCGATGGTGTCATTATTGTCTAACAAAATCTCAGTGAGCAAATACAAACTCATGTTGGCATTACTAGTTATTGCTAAGTTTTTTGGAGAAATATGCAAGCCACGCGTGAGATTGAGGTAATTGCAAAGCTGATTGCAAAGTGATTGATTTTGTGTATCCATTTGCCAATTTTTGTTTTGCCAAATAGATTTTTTTCGAACAATTGCGGTATGATTTTTTTGCCAATCAACCATCGCATTGATGCGGACGTCTGCTGTGCCATCGGTAAAAAAAGCTTCTATATTCTCAGGATAAATTTCGGTATCAAACAGATGAGATTGTTTAAAACTATAAACAGGAATTTCTGTTTTTTTATCCGTCGAATGATAAAATTTGAGTGATTGCTTGTTTTTCAGATTGTTATCAATTACAAAAGTACCTTTGTTAGGGTAAACTTTTACCCAATCTTGCCATTCCAATTCTTCAAAAGCGGCAACAATTGTTTTTCGGTGAACACCCACAATTTGAGCCACTTGCCTTGTGCCTGGCAATCGGCTACCACTAGGCAAAATGCCTCTTTGGATTGCATCAATCGTTTGTTGAGCAATTTGTATATAAATTGCTTGTGTACTATTTTTCTGAATATCAATGGTTTCGAAAAACTGATTAACCGGACTACTCATAAACTTATAATTGGCTGACTTTACTCAACCGGCAAGGTAGTAATTTTGCTTTAACCAAAAACACTAAAAGATAAATTTTATCGCTTGTAACCAAAACCAAACGACCTTTTTCGGTCGTTTTTTTTGTATTTTTGCTCAGTTAATTTTTATGCAAGTGATAAACGCTCAACAAATATTCTCCATCAATGATTCGGCTGATTTCAAAACCCAAACTTTGGCAGTTTTTGAATGGCAGTACCGTCACAATAAAGTGTATCAAACGTTTTGCGATTATTTGCGAAAATCTCCAAAAACAGTTGGCGAATTACACGAAATTCCGTTCTTGCCGATTTCTTTTTTCAAGTCCAAACGCATAGTAACAGGCAGTGCCAATCCAGAAATAACTTTTACCAGTAGCGGGACAACGGGTAGTGTGGTGAGCCAACATTATGTAACAGATTTATCGGTATATCAACAAAGTTTTAGACAAGGATTTGCACATTTTTATGGCGATATAAAAGAGTATGCTGTTTTGGCTTTGTTACCGTCATATCTCGAACGCCAAGGGTCTTCGCTGATTTTTATGGCCGAAGATATGATACAACAATCACAACATCCGTCGAGTGGTTTTTATTTGCATAATTTGGATGAATTGGCTGAAACTTTGATTCGATTAGAAAATAAAAATCAAAAAACACTGTTGATTGGCGTGAGTTTTGCCTTACTCGATTTGATTGAAAAGCATCAATTTTTGCTCAAAAACACTGTTGTAATGGAAACAGGCGGAATGAAAGGGCGGAGAAAAGAGATGATTAGGGCAGAGCTGCATGGTTTGCTCAGTGATGGTTTTGGCGTAGATAAAATTCATTCTGAATATGGGATGACAGAGTTGCTTTCGCAAGCCTATTCTGGCGGCGATGGCGTTTTTCGGTGTCCGCCAACCATGGATATTTTGATAAGAGATACAGAAGACCCTTTGACGATTTTACCCAACAACAAAGCTGGTGGTCTCAATATTATTGATTTAGCCAATTATAACTCATGTGCGTTTATCGCTACACAAGATTTAGGTAAAAAGTACGATAATGGCAACTTTGAAGTAATTGGTAGATTTGATGACGCCGATATCAGAGGGTGTAACTTACTTTTGTTGTAAGCGCTATTAAGTGTTAAGTGTTAAGTTGTAAGTGTTAAGTGTTAAGTGCTAAGTGTTAAGTGTTGAATAACTTAAAATTCAAAACTTATAACTAAAAACTATATCAAAACAGCTGTTGTACTTTAGCACGATTACGTACAGACACGGGTATTTGCACGTTGTTTTGCATAAGCAGCACACCGTTTTTTTTATCAAACCCATTAATGAGTTTTACGTTAACCAAATACGATTGGTGCGACCTAAAAAACAAATTTTCGGGCAAAATATTTTGGTATTGCTTTAGTGGTTTTGAACTCAAAATAGTTTTACCAGTATTTAAATAAAAATGAGTGTAACTACCATCGGCTTTGCAATACACAATATCTTCAAAATCTATATTATAAATGTTTTCAGTGGTTTTTATGGTAATTTTCTGAAAATCGATATTCCCTTTCAACGCTTTATATTGTTGAGCTGTTGTGTTAATTTCAACCTTCAATCTATCTATGGTTTCGTACAACATATCGGGGTTTATAGGTTTCAGCAAATAATCAAAAGCACTGTATTTAAATGCTTTTATAGCATATTCGCTATACGCTGTTACAAAAATGAGTTTAAAGTTCAAATCGGGCAATTGGTCTAACATATCAAAACCCGTATGTTGCTTTAATTGAATGTCTAAAAACACCAAATCGGGTTGTAGCTTAGGCACAATT
>JBFHGP010000116.1:0-4184 GCA_041583035.1 Flavobacterium sp. | reverse complement strand
GTCTAATAAATCTGTATCGACTTTTTAGGACTAGTCACTGTTATAAGTTGAACCTTGTTTTGAAACCTATTAATACATACCTAGGCATCAATCGGTAAGCCGTTTGGCTGTAGCCGATGTCGCTAACAGAATAAGTGGTGAAATTTTGTTTGTTAAATAAATTGTTGCCACGCAAACTGATAGAATATTTGTCTCCTTTAAACTTGTAAGTCGCTTCTACATCCAAAAATAAATGATTGCGCTGGTCTTTTGCTAGATTGCCAAAATAATAATGCTCGGTAACTGCTTTGATATCCAATTGGTCATTGAGGCTGTAATACAAATCTAAAAAGCTAAAACCATTGGTATAGTGATTAGAAAAGTCGGGCGATTTTACCTCAGACAAAGTCCACTCTGTGCCGATGTGAAAATTGATAGGAAACTTAAAACTAGTACGCCACTCAAAGTTGTAAAACTGGCTAGCGTATTGGTTTTTTCGCAAACCAGATTCGTTAACTTCGTTAAAAGAAGTAGAAGTGTTGTATCGACTATTAAATTTGAAATTACTTTTGATTTCGCGCCAATAAAAATCCGCGCTAAAGTTGATACCATAAGTCTCGCCACCTTTGATAAAAATATTTTCAGACAGCGAACTGTTTTGTTCAATGGTACTCCGGCTCGACAACACATTGCTTTGGGTGCTGTAGTTTACGCTTAGCGAAAAGCGGTAACGGTTGAGGTAATGCTTGATGCTGTAACTGAGGGTAGCCATCTGATTGTCGGTAAGTTTGAACTCACCTAAACCTTTTCTGAAACTTCTGGATGAGCTAAGCAGATAACTGTCGTTTACTTGTGTAAAATCGGTGTTTTGAAAGCGCAAATTGTAAAAAGCAGAAAAAAAGTGCGTAGGCGATACTTCCCAAGTAAAATTTACCGAAGGGTTGAGGTAAAAATAATTTTGTTTTTCTTCGGATGTGTTGGTTTCAAAACTATTGAATAACTGATGCGCCTCTGCAAAACCGCCTAATTTCACTTTTTTGATTCTCCAAGTATAACCACTTTTGGCATAAAAATCATGTAAGCCAAAACTGCCATTGCTCTGAAAATCGTCTGGCGTAAAAGTATCGGACTCATTAAATAGTGTAAACAAGGTTTTTACCCGTTGTTTTTCGTAACTGTATCCTATCTTAAATTCGATTAAATCGTTGTTTTTTTGTCGGAGTTTAAAATCGCTTTCTGCGCCCAAAAAAGATTTGCTGTTTTGTATGTCGTTGCTCATTCGCTGAGCATCAAATGCAAACAAATCGCCCATCAGATAATCGTTGATGTGATAGTTTTGCGGTATATCGTTAGAAAAATACCGCATTTTGAGCAAAACAGCATTACGGTCGTTCCATTTATGCGTGTAGGTAAGTTTTTGGTCGGTAAAGGTTTGTCGAGTTTCTAGTTTTTCTAAAGTACTTGTTTGGTTAAAGGTTAGGCTATTATGGTTGTTGTTGTTGCCATAATTATACACCGAGCTGGCTTGTAACATTTGCGTTTTTGACACATCGTAGGTAGCCAATAAGTTGATATACCCTTTTTGTAAATGGCTTTTATAATTTGTTTTTTCGGTGTTTTCGAAATAGGTATCGCCAATCAAAGTTGATGAAAACTGATGGTTGTAAGCATAGTTTTCGTCATAGCCCAAAAAACCTGTCAGTTTGATTTTGAGTTTTTCAGAGAGCGGAACGATGCTGCTTAGCGAAATATTTTCGGCGTTGTTGATGCGTGTGCGGTGGTCTTTGAGGCGCGGTGCACGCCCTTCGCTCAGCGACATCAATGTGTGCAAATTGCTGCCTTTCCCAACGGTTTCTATCTCATAATTATTGTAAAACATCTCTTCGAGTGAGCCTACCCGGTCTTGCCCGACATTGTTCATGCCTATATTCAGAAAATTTTTGTATCGGTTGCTAAAATTCATCAAATTGCCCGATACATCATAGCGGTTTTCGGTTGCCAAACCATAGTTGAGATTAATGTCGCCAAACCAAATGTTTTTGTATTCGTCGTCGATAGTGAGGTTGATGGCTACTTTGTTTGACTCTTCTACGCCTTTTAGCAATTTGTTGTTGGAGTAGCGACGCAAAATTTCGACTTTGTCTAGTGGCTTGTTGGGCATGTTTTTGGTGAGTATAGCGTAACCACGGTTAAACAAATCATCGCCGCCCACCATTACTTTTTCGATATAGGTGTCTTCAAATTTTATTTTGCCGTCTTTTTCTATCTCAATACCCGGTATGTTTTTGAGCAAATCTTCGACCACTTGCTCACGCCCCGTGCTAAATGCTTGCGCATCATACACCAAGGTGTCGCCACGTAGCTCTATAGGGTTGTCTATCTTGATAACAAGCTCTTCGAGCGTCTCGGTTTTTTCTTGCAACACAAAGTCGAGGGTGTAGTTTTTTTTGTTGCGGTTTACTGATAGCGATTTGCTGCTTTTGTCAAAGCCTATTTTGTTGACTTCTACCCAAAAAGAGCCTTGGTTTTCTATGGCTATTTCGTATTGTCCTTGGTTGTTGGTAAAGCCGTATTGCAAGATGTGGTCGAGGCTGTCTTTGACCAACACCGATGCATTGTTGATAGATTGTTTGTAATCATCAGTGACTGTGCCACTAACAGAGGTTTGGGCACAGATATACTGACTGCTGATAACCAATAGGGCAAATAAGGCAATTTTTTTTATCACTAACTATAAGGTGTTTATTTTTCTTCTTCCCATTCGTATATCGACTCGATACCTTTTCCTTTTCCAGTATCACTTTCTACCAAAACCTCATCTCTTGAGGCTGGAATTAACATTTTGTTGAAAGCTTCATCGGTAATTTCTGCCATTTCTTTCATCGTTACTTTTTTGGCTTTGCTTAGGTCGGTGGTGGGTGCAACATTTTTACTGTTGAGCGCATATTCTGTTAGTGCAAATGCAAAACGATTTGAATGGTCTTTTATTTCGACAATTAATCCAGGCAAGCCATAAAACTTCCAAGGGCCGTAATTTATAGGAATATCAGGATGATACCAAGCAGTCCAAGTTCGTCCACGAAACTTTGTCGTGGCTTTGTAACAAATTAAGTTTTCAATTTCTCTTTTTTCATTGCTTAATTGCCATTCTATTTTTGGCAGTTCATCATCTACAAGATAATTGATTTTGTATATATTGTCGGTATATAGCACTTTGTTATTGTTTTTGAAATAATAAAAGTCTATATGTTCGTTAAAACTAAAAGATATGTCTGCCGTTTCCTCATTTTCGCCAACCTTTTTTCTAGAGGTTAATTTGTCTAAATAGATGGCAGTGTCTTCTTTTGCATCATAAAATAACGTTCCATCCCTTACAGTATCGTCAATATAGAAATTGTAATTAAACTGTTGTTGGCTGTAACAGTAAAATAAGTTAACAAAAAAAATGCAAAGTAATAATGTTTTCTTTTTCATATTTTTAGAGTTGTATGTATATAAGTTAGTTTTTTGTTGGTGTTTATTTTTCTTCTTCCCATTCGTAGATGAGCTCTCTTTCTGTTCTTTCAGGTCTTATAATTGTGGCGTTTTTGTGTCTTTGTTTCGAGCGTTGTATGTTCGCCTCTATATATTCATCAAGGCCTTTAACATATTCTTGTTTTGTTATTTCTTTAACAGTAGGTTCTGTTGTTTTGGTATAATTGTTATAAGCTTGTTGGTATAAATCAGAATTCAGTTTTATGGCCGTTGCAACAATCTGATATTTTTTGGTTTCGTCATAAATTTCCATGATAACACCAGGTAAGCCTTGGTATGTAGAAGGGCCTATATTGTAGGAAAATTGGGTGGTAAACCAAGCAATCCATTTCCGCCCTCTAAAATGAGCTATGGCTTTCACACAATCAATATCCATAATGGTTTTGGTTTCGGCAGTGATTTTCCATTGAATGCTGGGTAAAGAATCTTTTACCAAAAAATAATTACTACCGATAGATCCTACTGTAAAATAGGTGTTTTTGTTTCCGTCGTAATAATGATAAATGTTTTCGGTGTTTTTTGTATAATTAACAAGACTTTGATAATTGCTGTCGTCAGAGTTGGTCACATCGACTAACTCAGAAGGTACAAGCTCGTTAATTGCTTTGTTGTTTTTTACATCAATGTGTAAATACAGAGGCATGCGCGTAGATATATGATTGTCTGAATAT
>JBFHGP010000115.1:0-4315 GCA_041583035.1 Flavobacterium sp. | reverse complement strand
CTACGCTGAGCGATTATTACAAGGATTGGATACTATCGATTGGACAGAATCTTTGAAAGAATCTCAACGCAATTGGATAGGAAAATCGGTAGGAGCGACAGTAAAGTTTAAAGTTTTTGAAAGTTCTGCTGATAACCTTAAACCTGAAACCTTAAACGAAGAAAACTTTATAGAAGTATTCACCACTCGTCCCGACACTATTTTTGGTGTAAGTTTCATGACCTTAGCACCAGAGCACGATTTGGTCATGCAAATCACGACCGATGAGCAAAAAGAAGCCGTTACGGCCTATATCGAGGCAACTGCCAAACGATCTGAGCGTGAGCGTATGGCAGATGTAAAAACGATTTCGGGCGTGTTTACAGGCGCTTATGCCATACATCCGTTGAGCCAAAAACTAATCCCAATTTGGATTGGTGATTATGTGTTGGCTGGTTACGGAACAGGAGCAGTGATGGCCGTGCCGTGTGGCGATGAGCGAGATTACGCCTTTGCCAAGCACTTTGGCATAGATATCCACAATATATTTAACCAAGATATTACAGAAGCCGCATTTACAGAAAAAGAAGGGTTTGAGTTGATAAATTCAGACTTTTTGAACGGTATGGATTACAAAACTGCCACAGCAAAAGTTATTGAAGAATTAGAAAAAATAGACGCAGGCCAAGCCAAAGTGAATTATCGTTTGCGCGATGCAGTTTTTTCTCGTCAGCGCTATTGGGGAGAGCCGTTCCCGGTATATTACGTCAACGATTTGCCACAGATGATTGCCACAGAGCATTTGCCTATTCGCTTGCCCGAAGTAGAAAAATATTTGCCTACCGAAGACGGCCAACCGCCATTGGGTAACGCCAACGATTGGGCTTGGGATACGGTGAATAACAAAGTAGTAGCCACTACCGAGATAGACCACCAAACTATTTTCCCGTTAGAGCTCAACACCATGCCAGGCTGGGCGGGGAGTTCGTGGTATTGGTTGCGCTATATGGATGCACATAATGACAACGAGTTTGTGAGCGAAGAAGCCATGGCTTATTGGCAAAATGTAGATTTGTATATTGGTGGTAGTGAGCATGCTACGGGGCATTTGCTGTATGCGCGTTTTTGGAACAAATTTTTGAAAGACAAAAAGTTAGTACCGACCGAAGAGCCTTTTAAAAAATTGATTAACCAAGGAATGATTTTGGGGAATAGTGCTTTTGTTTATAGAACAGAAGATGCTAAAACATTGATATCAAAAAACAAAATAGGAGATACGACTGTGTACCCAATTCACGCAGATTTGTCAGTGATTAACGATGTGACTAACGAATTGGATATTGAGAAATTTAAAGCGCATCCTTTGTATCAAGATTATAAAGATGCCGAATTTATTTTGGAGGATGACGGTAAGTATATCGTAGGTCGTGAGGTAGAAAAAATGTCAAAATCTAAATACAATGTTGTAAACCCAGACGATATTTGTAACGAATATGGCGCAGATACTTTGCGTTTGTACGAAATGTTTTTAGGTCCGTTAGAACAAGCCAAGCCTTGGAATACGGCTGGTATTACAGGTGTTTATGGTTTTCTGAAAAAACTTTGGAAGTTGTATTTTGATGATAACGGACTACAAGTAACTGATGACGAACCTACCAAAGAGATGTACAAAACGTTGCATAAAACCATCAAAAAAGTGACTGAAGATATAGAGGCTTTTTCTTTCAATACCTCAGTGTCACAGTTTATGATTTGTGTAAACGAGTTGTCTCAGCAAAAATGTCATCACCGTGCTATTTTAGAGCCGTTGGCAGTGCTTATTTCGCCTTACGCACCACATATAGCCGAAGAGCTTTGGCAAAGTTTGGGACACAACGAGAGTATATCTACGGTGGCTTTTCCGGTGTTTGAAGAAAAATATTTGGTAGAGTCAGACAAAGAATATCCAGTATCGTTTAATGGTAAAATGCGTTTCAAAATCAATCTTTCATTGGCGTTGAAACCAGCCGAAATCGAAAAAATCATCTTAGACGACCCACGTACGCAAGAGCAATTGCAAGGGCGTGAGCCTAAAAAGGTGATTGTGGTGCCGGGCAAAATTATAAATATTGTAGGATAACCACTTTTATAGCATATACAAAGGCTTACAAGTTTTGCTTGTAGGCCTTTGTTGTTTAAAAATGTTGTACCTTTAGGTCAAAGATTGATACAATTGACCATGAAAATTTTGAGATTTATTTTTGCTTTTCTGTTCTTGATTTTGGTGTCGTGCAACCAACAGTCGATAACCTGTGATACGGTAGAAATCACGGTAGAAAACAGCTTTCATTTACGCAATGGCGGTAAGCCTACGCTTAGCGTTGTCAACGATGACGACAGGCACTTTATATGTGAGCGCATCAACCGTTTTGGCGAGGGTAAGCGCGTAGAGATAGTCAACAGTTATGGCGATATGGATATTCACCTCGATAATCAGGTGATGCAAGTTATTTTTACACAAGAGCATGGCGTGGTGTATAGCGTAGGCCTTGGTAAATATGTGTATGATGAAGAGCTCACTGTGCATCTGATGCAATTGATGAATATCAAAAAACGTTGTTGGGGAGAAGGTTGCTAATTATGATGATTCCTGTAAAATATAAAGAAGTGAAATATTGGTTAAAACGAGGGCTAACCTATGGCGGAGCCTATACTCATGCGCACTTGAAAATTGATGAAAACACTTTGAGGTTTGAGCATTCGAAGTACAAAATACTCAAAAGTTTGTTTAATCAATTGCCTGTTGAATTTAAGAAAAACAAAAATGAGCCTGAAAAGATTTTTATCAATAAGTTTGGTTACCTCAGAATCAACTATTCAAAGACTCCAGGCGAGCAATGCGAAATCACATGTAAAGTAGAAAAGGAGTTTATGGGGCAATTAATTGATCAGCTTGAACATTGGAATTTAAAAATAGACAATTTCTAAAGAGAGGTTTTATGAAAAGAATTTTAGTTATAACAATTTTGTTTTTGTCTGTTATTAAAGTTAATGCACAAACTGAAAACTTAACACTAGAAAAGGTTATTGATGAATTAAATAATTCACGATTTATGGTTAACTTAAGTGATGATTTAATAACTTACCGACAGAGTAATAATTGGAGTGAAGTAAAACTTTATCAAATAGTTGATTTTAGTGAATATAAAATTTATACACTTATTTATGACGATACTTTACAGAGTGTAAACGAATTGAGTACTTACATACGGAGAAGACCTCATGTAGTTATCTACTCGAAAAAACATAAAAAATACTTTTTTATACATTTTTATGGTCCAAGTATAGAAGAGCTTGTTAAACATGATGAAGATAAAATAAGTATTAAATATGATATTTCTGATTTAAATGGATTTGTTTATGAATTTGTATTAACCGATGACTTGTTTTTAAACAAAAACCCGATTAAGATTAATTTTGACAGTCAAACAAACCAAACAAATTATGAGTTTTACGGCTGTGAAGAAGACTATAAACAAAGTGCCAATAAAAACTTTATGTGCCAAAATATAGATAACATCATTGATTTTATTCTGTTAAATATAAATATTGAATCGATTAATGACTGTTCAGATTTAGATAGGTTATATGATTTACAATGGAAACTCCCTTATTATCTAAGAAATGAGGAATATAGAAATTATTAATGCCTTATATGCAGATAACTCGCTACTGAAAAGCAAAGTGTTAGAAAAATAAGAATCGATTTTTTTGTAGAAAATTTAAAAAAGTAATGAAAAATTATAAGGTTGTTATTAATACAAAAAGTATAGCTTTTTTTATTTTAATTGCATTAATAGTTTACATTTTAGAACAAGTAAATATGTTTAATGGGGGGAAGAATTTGTCTTACCTTATTTTTGGATTTATGCTTTATAATGTAGTTAGATTTTATTATAAGGAAGTTTTTGAAATCACTTTTGTTAATGAAGAAATTATATTGGCCAAATATTCTTTTTTCAAGAAAAAAAACATAAAAATTCAAAATACGAAAGTTGCTTATAAGTATAAAAAAAGAATATCCTATCCTAATACATATTACGAACTCATTTTTGTTTACGGTAATGATGAGGTTTTAGTAAACTCAAATATAGGTAACTTTTTTTCATTTTCTGATAATGATGAAAAAGCAATATTAAATAAATTAGAAGAATTAAATATTCAAAAAATCAATTGAAAATCAACTGTATGTGAGTTGTTGTGTCGATAACATAGATTTAACTTAGTTAAGTTTTGTCTTGAAGGTGATCAGTGCTTTTTTAATTAAAAAGATAATTTTATGAAAAGAATTTTAGTT
>JBFHGP010000114.1:0-4390 GCA_041583035.1 Flavobacterium sp. | reverse complement strand
CCTGTTGGCTCATCTGCCAAAATCAGTTCAGGGTCGTTGAGTAAAGCACGGGCAATCGCCACGCGTTGTTGCTCTCCACCAGACACCTGATGAGGCATTTTTTGTGCGTAGGCATTCATCCCTACTAGTTTGAGTACCTCGTCTATTCGTGCATCTATCTCGCTAGCGTTTTTCCAACCGGTTGCACGCAACACAAAACGTAAATTTTCATAAATATTGCGGTCGGGCAACAATTTGAAATCCTGAAAAACAATACCTATTTTTCGTCTCAGATACGGGATTTTACTGTCTTTGAGGTTGTGTAAATCAAAACCTACAATATGTCCTTCGCCTTCTTGCAGGGGCAAATCTGCATAGAGTGTTTTCATAAAACTACTTTTACCCGCTCCGGTTTTACCGATAAGATAAATAAATTCGCCTTGTTTTATATCTACGTTTACTTGGTGTAAAATAGATGTTTTTCCTTGATAAATCGTAGCATTACTAAACGACAAAATGGTTTGCGACATAGCTTAATTGTTTATGCGTAAAAGTAATAACAAATTTGGTAAAGAGCAAAATTTTTGGTCAGACTTTGCTTAGCTATTTTGCCAAATGTCCCATGAAGCCTCGGCTTGGCGCACAAGCATTTCGTAACCGTTTTTGATGGTTGCTCCTCTATTTTTTCCTTCCAACAAAAATTGTGTTTCGGCCGGGTTATAAATCAAATCGTATAACAAATGTTGAGCAGAAACGGCATCATAAGGCAAACTCGGCTTGGCATCCACTTTAGGGTAAGTACCTAAAGGCGTGCAATTCACAATTATTTTATATTCTTCTAACACACTTGCATTCAGGCTATTATATCCAAAGATAGCTTTTACAACCTTTCGAGATACTTTTTTATAATCAATATTTAATTTTTTTAAAGCAAAACAAACGGCATCAGATGCTCCGCCTGTGCCCAGCACCAAGGCTTTTTGATGATGTTTTTGTAGCAAAGGTTGTAACGAATGATAAAAGCCTAACCAATCTGTGTTGTGGCCAATCAATTGTCCGTTAGCTAATTTTTGTATCACATTGACAGCACCTATTTGCGCTGCTTCGGGCGAAAGTTGGTGAAGGTATGGGATTATTTGTTTTTTGTACGGGATAGTTACATTATAACCATGATGATTTTGTGCAAAAACAGCCTTGACTTCTGTGATATCCTGAAGGTCAAAATTACGGTAAAAAGCATTGTTAATTGACTGATTAACAAATTTTTCTGAAAAATATTTTACCGAAAAAGAGTAATCAATATTTTTTCCTATCAATCCGTAAATTCGCTGATTAGTCATGCAAACGGTTTTTGTAATCAGTAATGTATTTTTGCACATTTGGATTACTCCACAACATCGGAAACATTTTTTGGAACAATGATACTTTATCAAATCGGTTAATCATCGCCGATTGCAAACGATACACGGCTTTTTCATTATGTTGTAATGAAGAAAAGTACAAACCCGCCAAACGGTAGTCAATTTCGTATCGATTAGGATGATATTTTTCTGCTCGCAACAACAAGTCGATGGCAAAAACAGGGTCACTAGCATCGATAGCGGCATCTGCCCAAATCAACCAATTTTTGAGTTGTAACTCACCAAAACTAATCAACATTTTGGAAGCTTGATTGATGCGCAACCAGTCTTTTAAACTTACCGACACATCTCTCAATCTTTGCCAGTACATCGGATTTTCGTCATCAAGCTCGATAGCCGCTTCTGTAAAAATTTTAGCTTTTTCTAAGTCTTCAATTTTGAGGTGTAAATCAATAACAGCCAGCCATGATTTTTCAAAAAGCACGTCGTGTTTTAAGGAAGTTTGATAACTATTAGCGGCCTCGGTATGTTTTTCTAATCGTTCATAACAACGGCCTATTCGCCAATGTACAAAGGCTGATTCATCATCAATCACGAGACTCTCACGGTAAATCGCGATTGCTTTTTCATAGCTTTTAATTTTTTCAAAAACTTTGGCTTTTTCTACCAAAGCCCCTACAAAATCGTTGTCTATCACATAAGCAAAATCAAAGGCTTGAATGGCCTTTTTGTAATTTTGCACCTCGACGAGCTGTTTACCTAGCTGATGCCAAGCCACTTCGTTATAAGGATTATCGTCGATAAAATTCTCTAAAAAATGAATGGCCTCTTGCGGTTGATTCAAAAAATCGTAGCAATGAACTACATTATATAAAGACGATTGGTCGTCTGGGTCAATTTTTAGGCATTTGGCAAAGAAATGTTTGGCCGAGCTCAACTCGTCCATATACAAATATTCCATCGCCATTAACGAAAAAACATCAGCTTCGTTATCGGTATGCGTTAAGGCAATATCCAACGATTTTATAGCTTGCGGATGCAAGCCTTTTTTAGAGTATAAATTGGCTTCTTGTATGTAAACTTCTTCGTTATTAGGGTCTAATTTTTTGAGTCTTCTCACTATCTCAAAACCTTCATCAAACTTACTTTCGAACACCAAAAGCTCTACTTTTACGAGCATCAAACCGATAGAATCTGGATGTTGTTCTAGCCCAAGTTTCAAAGCTTTTTTAGACAAATTGAGTTTGCCTGTATCCAAATAATGCAAGACAATATTTTCAAACTCTTCTGAGTCAAAAAACAAGACTTTGTTGGATTTTAGCATCGATTCGAATTTCGACAATGACAAGTTAAAATTTTCTTCTTCTTGATCAGAAAACATCATATAAACACTACATTTATTTAAAATTAAAATTACGACAATAAATTGATACTGACATCTACGTTTGTAAATGTTTTAAACAATTTCTTCAACAATTTATTATACCATCTCTGCTTGGATTTCGTCTAGCGTTTCTAATATCATTTGGCAACCCTCTTCAATTTCGCTATGCGTAATTGTCAACGGTGGTGTGATGCGAATAGCCAATGGCTCGAACATCAGCCAAAACAATATCAAGCCTTTATTTTTACACCTCAAAATCAACTCATTAGCTACATTTTCATTGACCACCATGGGTGCCAACATCAGTCCATTGCCCTGAACAGAAGTAATCAAAGGATGAACCAAAAGCGAACGAAAAAGCTGCTCTTTTGTTGATATTTGCGTCATAATATCGCTAGTTGTCAGCTGTTGTAAGGTCGCCAAAGCAGCTGCTGCAATTACTGAATTTCCGCCAAAAGTGGTGATATGTCCACATTTAGGGTCGTGTGATAAAAGTGCCATCATCGATTGGTTGGCCACAAAAGCCCCCACCGGATAACCACTTGCCATGCCTTTACCAATAACCAAAATATCGGGTATAACCTCGTAATGTTCAAAACCAAACAACTTGCCTGTTCGCCCAAAACCAGGTTGTATTTCGTCTAAAATCAACAAAGCCCCTACCTCTTCACAGCGGCGTTTGACTTTAGTTAAATAGCCATTTTTGGGCACTACAAAACCCGCACTACCTTGTATAGTCTCTAATACCACTGCTGCTGTGCGATGCGTAATCTTTTGAATATCAGCCTCGTCATTAAATGCAATAAATTCAACATCAGGCAATAATGGTCTGAAAGCCGATTTGCGCTCTTCGTTGCCCAAAATACTCATCGAACCTTGGGTATTACCGTGGTATGCTTTGTGCGCAGCGACTATATGGCTACGCCCCGTAACTCTTTTGGCCAACTTCATCGCTCCTTCGACTGCCTCAGTACCCGAATTGACCAAGTAAGTTTGATTGAGTGATGGCGGCAGATGTTGTGCCAATAACCGGCAAAAATCTACGGCAGGTTTTTGTGCATATTCGCCATATACCATCACATGAGCATAACGATCGACTTGTTCTTTTACTGCTTTGCTTACCGCTGGATGCCCGTGCCCGAGCGTGCACGCCGATACGCCAGCAACAAAGTCGAGGTGTTTACGACCATCTGTGGTGTGCACATAACTGCCTTGAGCATGCGAAACCTCCAAAGCTAACGGATGTGGGGTGGTTTGCGCTTGGTATTTATAAAAATCTTCTATCATATTTGCTAAGAAAAATCCAAAGTTAAAGCTATTTTTTGATTTAGCCTCTGATTAAGAGCCTGTTTAAAATTTATCTAATAATTTATTTATGCTTCTTTTTGGCTATAACTGTGTTAAATTTTAAAACGATAGCTCTGCTATCCTTCTAAAATTTGCCTTGTTCTATCTCAAAAACAACCTATAAACATTTTTACAATACAAATTTAAACAGGCTCTAAAAATCATCAAAAACAGGTCGTTGGCTAATTTTAACAATAAAAACCAAAGTTTTTGTTACCTTTAGGCGTTTTTAACTTTTATATAAGATGACAGAGAATAAAAAATCATTGGGTAAAACACTCAAGTCTTTTAACAAGACTTTTTGTCTCGCGAGCTTTAT
>JBFHGP010000113.1:0-4404 GCA_041583035.1 Flavobacterium sp. | reverse complement strand
AACGGCATTCCTACGATCCTACTTCCAGAAAGATTAAAGAGTAGATGTCGTTTCGAGATAGCTTGGTGACGTTTTTACAGAAGATGGCAGCCCTGCATTGGGCTTGGTTCGCGTCAAACAAAGAAACAGATGGCTGGAGGTAAGCGAGTTCGCAGAAGAAAATGTTGACGCAAATTCTGCCTTATTACTTTGGTTTTTCACCTATGTTTTTACAAGATTTTATCACCTCGAAGCCTGTTGATTTTTCTATTTTTTATACTTGGGGAATCATTTTGGCAATTTTTGGAACAGTGGTGCCACCTATATTACTCAATCGTGGTTTTCCGCTTACAGGCGTTGGGCTAGGCAGTATTGTGTCGTCTTTAGAACTCCCAGTTTCGGTTACTTTTGCTTATATTCTGTTGCATGAGCAAGTGACTGGTATTCAGTGGTTGGGGATTCTGATTATTTTATTAGCGGTTGCGTTAATGAATTTCAAATTTAAGATCAATTAGGCAAATCTTTTTTTCGTGGTTTAATAATGTATTGTACATGTACCGATGACGATGTAGAGCTAGAACCATAAAAATATCCATCCTCGTCTGGTGTGATTTCTTCTATTGGAGGAGGGTTAAAGTTCCCTTTTTCATCAAATAATTGCATAAAAGCATCATCAGACGAATCATAATTGGGGTTTTGCCATTCATATTTATAAAAAGGCTCGTATTTTTCTTGTGGCAATAAGTAGGCTAATATTATGCCGATGATAAACCCAGACAAGTGACCTTCCCAAGAGATACCGTCTTTTACATTCGGGAACATATACCATATAGATCCGCCATAGAGCATCACTACCACCAGCGAAGCTGCCATCAATCGATAATATTTTGTTTTTAAACCCGAAAAAAACAAAAATGAGGTGAGCACATACACCAATCCGCTAGCACCGATATGAAAACTAGGTCGGCCGATAAACCAAGTGAGCAGTCCTGATAAAAACCATCCTAGAAAAATCACCGATAAATAGTTTTTTCGATAAAAAAATGCCACCATGGGCAACAAAACCACTAAGGCAATAGAATTGTTGGTGATATGACTGAGGTCGCCGTGGATAAATGGCGAAAACAAAATGCCTTTTAATCCTGATACATCAAGCGGGTAAATACCATATTCTTCATAATCCCAACCCCATTTGACGTTGGCATAAGCGACTATCCACATGGTGAGGATAAATATAAATGGAGTAAAAAATACTCCCCAATGAAATTTTAGTTTGTCTGTGTCCATAATCAAAATCTATCAAAAACATATCCAATCTTTTTTGGCTGACAAATTAGCAGTATTTGATTATTTACCTGCACATTTTTAATTATTTTTGTAAGATGAAAGCACCTTTAGCAGAAAGAGTTCGTCCGCGAAGTTTAGAAGATTACATTGGTCAAAACCACTTGGTTGGCGCCACTGGCATACTCACCCAATCTATCAAAAAAGGCGTTATCCCTTCGATGATTTTTTGGGGACCACCAGGTACTGGAAAAACTACTTTGGCACAGATAATTGCTGAAGAAAGTCAGCGTCCTTTTTTTGTGCTTAGCGCAATCAATTCGGGCGTGAAAGAGGTAAGAGAGGTTATTGATAAAGCAAAAAATAGTGGCGGAATTTTCACTACCAAAAACCCTATTTTGTTTATTGATGAGATTCATCGCTTTAGCAAATCTCAACAAGATTCGTTGTTGGCAGCCGTAGAAAAAGGTTGGGTAACCTTGATTGGTGCAACCACAGAAAATCCAAGTTTTGAAGTGATTCCGGCTCTTTTGTCGCGTTGTCAGGTCTATACACTTTCGCATTTTAGCAAAGACGACCTAGAGCATTTGCTCCAGCGCGCCATCGAAGCAGACGAATTTCTTAAAACAAAAAAAATTAGCCTGTCAGAGACTGAGGCTTTGTTGCGTTTTTCGGGTGGTGATGGGCGTAAGTTGCTCAATACCTTAGAATTGGTTGTAGAGTCTGACGCCAAAGATGAGGTAGATATCACTAACCAAAGCGTGATGCAGGTGGTGCAAAACCAAACGGTGCTGTATGACAAAACTGGTGAACAACATTATGATATCATCTCTGCTTTTATCAAATCTATTCGTGGTAGCGACCCCAACGGTGCGGTATATTGGCTTGCCCGAATGATTGAAGGCGGTGAAGATTTGAAATTTATTGCCCGTAGATTATTGATTTTGGCGTCAGAAGATGTTGGTTTGGCCAATCCTACAGCTTTGATTATGGCCAATAATACTTTTCAGGCGGTGTCGGTGATAGGCTATCCAGAGAGCAGAATTTTGCTTAGCCAATGTGCAATTTATTTGGCTACTTCGCCCAAAAGTAATGCAAGTTATGAGGCGATAGGCAAGGCGCAACAACTGGTAAAACAAACTGGTAATTTGCCGGTACCATTACATTTGCGTAACGCGCCAACCAAGCTGATGAAAGAGTTGGGGTATGGTGACGAATATAAATATGCCCACGATTATGCCAATAATTTTGTGGAGCAAGAATTTTTGCCAGATGAGATTGCCAATATGCATTTGTACGAACCAGGCGATAATCAACGAGAAAAAATAAGTCGAGATTTTCTAAAAAACAGATGGAAGAATAAGTATAATTACTAAACAAAACAGCTACAAAGTAAAATACCATGTGGCTGTTTTTGTTTGTTATCAAATAAGTCTCTTTTTAATGAACGATAACTTTTTTGGTATTGGTAGATTTTCCGTTAGATACCTTAATGAAATAGATGCCTGTTTGTAAATCGTGCGGCAATTCAATCACATTGTTCCATTGCTCAGGATTATTTTCTTCTAACAAAATACGTCCGTTAAGGTCAAATATGTAAACAGAAGAAATGATTTCGTCTGCCTGAATGTAAATTGTGTTATCGATATTTGGATTAGGATAAATATTGAACGGAATAGTCTGGTGGTTGTCATTAGACAATGTTCCCCAAATGTCTTCTGCTGCTGGTCCGCCCCAAATTTTTGTCGCCAAATACGGATTGTCAATAAACGGATTGCGGTTGCCTTGACCATAAGAATTGTTTGCATTGCCAAGGTATTCGTTGCGCTGAATCTCGAGTTCTGATACAGGATCTTCTGCGTTCCATTGTAAGAATAAATCAATCATTCCGTCAGGCGTTCCAGCAGTTGAGCCTACGCCAGCACTTGCAGGCAAGCATTGTGTGCCGTAACGCACATACATGTACATCACCATACGGGCTACATCGCCTTTCCATTCGTCGCCCGGGTACCAATATCCACCCACATTACCAGAGTTTCCGCTTCCGTCAGCAAATTTCATGCTCCCTCTTGCACCATTCTGTTGCACATCAGATGGGCGCAAATGATGTGCGTCTGCGCCAGGCCCAGAAGTTCCCAAATTAGGGTTTCCCATAGATTTTGCATATACGTGCTCACGGTTCCAATCGCCATTGCTTCCGCCATTCCAGTTTTTGTTTCTGGTTCGGGCTTTTTGTCCGCTAGTAGTGTTTGGCCAACCATATACCAAGATAACTTGGCTACTATTGTCAGGATTTTGGTCGGTGATTTTCAACGCGTCCCAAACTTGTGAGTAAGAGAGTTGATTGGTGTGTGTGTCTGTGATCAAATCAGCCAATTCTAATTTTAGCGCTACACCATCGAGGGTAAAATCGATATCATCATAATACGATTGCGGTTGAGCAATGATTAAACTGCTGACTAATAAGCAAATTAATGTATAGAAATGTTTCATGTTAATTATTTTTTCGTTCTATTAAGCACATATAAAACCCGTCAAAACCCGATTTGTGTGCCAGTACTTTTTTATCGGCCACAAAATTAAAATCTTTTCCAGACTCTGATGCTAAGAAAATATTAATTTGTTCTTGATTCTCTGACGGCAAAATGGAGCAAGTAGCGTAGACTAGTTTGCCACCTGGTTTGACCATTTGTGAATAGCTTTGTAAAATTTCTTGTTGTGTTTTTTTGATATTGTCTACAAACTCTGGCTGCAATTTCCACTTGGTATCGGGATTGCGTTTGAGCACACCAAGTCCAGAGCATGGAGCGTCAATTAATACCCTGTCAGCGGTTTGGTGTAGTTTTTTGATAACTTTGTTGTTTTCAATAATACGGTATTCGATATTGTGTGCGCCGTTGCGTTTGGCTCGTTGTTTGAGCTGACGTTGTTTACTTTCGTACAAATCTAAGGCGATTATCTGGCCTTTGTTTTCCATCAGCGAGGCAATGTGTAGTGTTTTTCCGCCTGCACCTGCACAAGCATCCACCACGCGCATACCGGGTTTGACATCCAAAAAAGGCGCTACCAATTGTGAAGAAGCATCTTGTACCTCAAAAAGTCCTTCTTTGAATAAAGGCGTCATGAAAACGTTAGCGCGTT
>JBFHGP010000112.1:0-4453 GCA_041583035.1 Flavobacterium sp. | reverse complement strand
TCCGAAAGCATTGACATGTTCGCAGATAAACTTTTTGTCTTCATCGCTTATCTCATCAATGACAGACCAGCCACCGTTTTCCATATGCCACCTATTTTCTATACTCATGGTAACGTTTTCGCAGTCTATAGGGGCGTGTTTGCACCCTGTAATTGTTACAATCAACATGATGATTGTCATCCAATGATTTGCTTTTATTGTATTGTGATTTGTAGATTTTGACGTCATTTTTTCTAAAATTAATTCTTTGGCGATTGTCTGTACGGCTATAAGAGATTTTTTGGCTACATTTCGCTCAGTATGACATGGGTGTTTTTAATCGCACGGATTGCTAGCTGAACGAAGTTAAATCTGTGCTATCGGCAACACCTCAGCTACTCTTCTATATTTTCGAAGATTGGCAAAGGCTCTAGCTCTGTGCTGTTGTTTTTATTCAATTTTATATATTCTAATAAATTTTCGAAATAACTAAATTCTCCTTGATAAACACCATTTAACGTATATTGCCCCAAAATATCGACACACAATACGGTGCTGTCTATTTCTATTCTGTACCTAACGTCGATGTAGTCGTCTTCGTCAATATCCGTTGGCCTGATATGCTCTTTGAGTTCTTTGACAAAAAGCGAATCTTTTATTGGCAAATATGACAAGGCGTGGTGCAAATCGGTCATAAAAGCCTGGCAGTTTACCGCTGATATTGTTGTCATATATGGGTCTGTGGCATAAAATATTTTGCCTAGTTCAGCTTCGTCTTCATGCTTTTTACTCTCCTTATTTTCTTGGCAGCTCGTGCAAACAAAACAAAGTAGCAAAAAACACAATTTGTAGATTTTTGTATTTATACTCATATTTTTAACTATTTATTTTTTTACTTATACACTAAACAACCTATTTATCAACGCAATACAGCTCCCACACTGCATCTTTTACAAGATAATATTTTGGATACGATTGGGCTTGAAAAGTTCCTAAATTTTTAATTTCAACTTTATCATCTCCAACTCTTAACTCAAAATTGCCTTTTATGCTTACTTTTTTATTCAAATAAATACTGTCCCAACTTTTTAGACCAGCAATTGCATATACGGCATTATTAGCATGCAATACGGCTCCGTACTTTTCATTTTTGGCTGTACCAACAACCGTTTCAATATCACTCGTAGCCATAGGCTTACAGCCGCAAAAAGCAATCAGCAACAACAAAACAACCGTTTTATATTTCATGTTTTAATCTGTTTTTTTACATTTAACTTTTCTAGTGCAGCCAAAATTTCATCAATGCTGTGCTTCGGAAAAGCGATTAAATTATAATCTTTGTTTATGTTTATTTTGGTTTTATTGACATAAAAATTCAAAATGTAAAATTTGTTAGGATAGACAAAAAGTTCATCAAGAAAAAAACTCAATTCATTAAGATCTACTTTGATTTTTTTTGGAGTAAACAAATCATATTTGACTAAGATTAAAAAATCATTATCCACAAATATTATTCTTTTTACCTGACTTGTATAAAAAACATAAACACCTCTAACGATAAAATATAAGGCAATTATCCCTATGATTTTAAAGTTTAATCCGTACAAATAATCTATTATCAATGAAGAAATCAAAACAATAATTAAAATGGTTAAATCAATGTATTTTATTTCTGTTTTGTATTCTTTAATTTCCATCTTTTACACTTTTTACACCAATTATGAAATTGGTTGCCCTTCTTGCCATAAATATACAATATTTTGCAACATCAAACTTTTGTCTGCCGCATGCCAGCCGATTATTTTGTAGATATACGCTACATAATCTTATCTTAAAATCTACAATTTGTTTCTTAATATATTTTAAAAAACGCCCGAATGCCCCGTAAATAGGCGTGGTACAATACTTGGATATAAGTATACAAACCCAAATCTCTTAGCTAATTATGGAAAGTATAACCAAATCTCCTCCACGCAAAAAAATTGCATTCACACGCAAAATAAAAGCCTTTGGCCTTGGCATACGCAGGTCTGTTCAACAACAAAATTGGTCTTCAAACGAACAACTGGTTTTGCTGAGCACCTTGATTGTGCTCACAGGTGCTATCATCGCCTACACTTATTATCAACCTTATTTTGAATGGATTAGCCTCAACCGACAATCTTCTACAATCGGACAAATATCTATGATTGTTTTTTCTGGATTATTGTTGTTTTATTTGGCGTTTTTGGGATATTTGTTTTGGTTGTACAAAAAATATCAAGCAACGCCGTCTGTAGATGATCATCAGTTGCCAAAAATTACTGTGATTGTTCCGGCATACAACGAGGGCGAATTGGTTTACCACACTTTGCAGAGCTTGGTTTCGAGCGATTATCCGGCGCAAAAGCTACAAATATTAGCCATAGACGATGGCAGTAAAGATGATACCTGGAAGTGGATGCTCAAAGCGAAGTACGAATTACTAGGCCGAATAGAGATTTTGCAACAGCCCAAAAACAAAGGCAAAAGACATGCGCTCTACCGAGGTTTTGGCATGGGTAACGGCGAAGTTTTTGTGACTGTTGATAGCGATTCGCTGGTCGAAAAAAATACCTTGCGTCATTTGGTTTCGCCTTTTGTGGCCAATAAAAACTGTGGTGCTGTGGCGGGCAACGTCAAGGTACTCAATCACCAAAACGCCATGATACCCCGCATGCTTAATGTGAGCTTTGTGTTTAGTTTTGAATTTATCAGATGTGCGCAAAGCGTACTCAAAACCGTGCTGTGTACGCCCGGAGCTTTGGCGGCTTACAAACGTGAAGCTGTGATGACTGCCTTGCCTGATTGGATAAACCAAACATTTATGGGCAAACCCTCAGATATTGGTGAAGATAGAGCCATGACCAATATGATTCTCAAACAAGGCTACGATGTAGAATTTCAACGCAATGCCAACGTGCTTACCAATACGCCCGAAAAATATGAATATTTGTCTAAAATGTTTGTGAGATGGGAAAGAAGCAATGTGAGAGAAAACATCATGATGTCTAAGTTTGCTTTTCAAAACTTTAGAGAAGGCAACAAACTTGGCACTCGAATTTTATTGATTAATCAATGGTTGAGGGTATTGCTCGCTTATCCGTTGTTGATTTCGATGTTGCTTTTCGTCTTTAGTTTTCCGGTGGCGTTTTTAATGACTACGCTGATAGGTATTGCAGTTTTTTCGAGTTTACAAATGCTTTTTTACAGCAGTAAATACAATGTTTTTGAGTCTTTTTGGGCTTACCCGTACAGCTTGTTTTACGCATTTTCGCTATTTTGGATTACGCCTTACGCCATTGCTACTGCAGGCCGAAGTGGTTGGCTGACGCGTGGTTGATAAAACTTTAAGCAGGCATATGGTGTCTGCTTTTTTTAATTTTTAAACAAAAACTATTCTCTATCGTAGGTTTTTGTTGCTAATACTTTATTGTTTTTAACATCGTAGCGAACGCTAATAAACCTATACTCCGACAAGCTATCGTCTCCTGTGTGTGAATATACGGTATCATTCTCGACTGCATTTATATTTTTTTCCAGATTTTTGTGGGTTAAATTTTTAATTTCTAAACAGTTATCCACCACAACAATATCTACACATTTATTATTTGTATCACAATAAATATAATTTTCAGTAAAATTTACTTTTCCATTTCGAGCCTCTACATGTATATTGATAATGCTTTCATTATCAGTACAGTAAACTAACATAAAAACATTATTGGATTCGAAGTATTTACTGAATTCTTTCATTGATTTATCAATAAAATCAACTTCTGTCTTAGTTTGAGAGCAACCAAACATAAAACCACTAATAAAAAATAATACTACTAACTTTTTCATGATATTAACTTTTAAACCTAAATGCTGTTAGGTTTTGACCCGATGGCGCGGATTTAAGGTGCAAATCCGCGCCATCGGAAGTTATTTTACGTACACTTCTTTTTCAAACAACACTTTGATTCCATTATAAGTATTGGCATCAACACTATCAAGCACTCCGTCAAAAAGATATCCTCTTATAGTTTGTTTTCCTTTTTCTGGAAAGTTAACCAGCAAATAAACATCTTTTTCTTTTGGTGCACAGCCGAAAGTGTCTAATACCACTTTATCTACATTAGAAAAATTATAATTGATGTCATTACTCAAATAAACACTAAGAAATTCATACTGCGATTTTTCATTATAATATCTCAAACGCAGTGGTGTATCTTCGTTAATAAGTAATGTATCACTTGGCAAAGTAAAATCTACATACACACTATTTTTATAATCGATAGAACCATTTTTTAAGTAATATTTTTGCTGATAAACCTTATCATCTTGGTAAAAAACTTCATTAATTTTCACCCCTGTACTGTCATAAAAATTATGCCACCCAAGTCTTTTGCCGTTTTCAAATTTTCCTTTTTCAAATATTTTTTGGTTTTGATACACCTCTAAGAATTCTATA
>JBFHGP010000111.1:0-4472 GCA_041583035.1 Flavobacterium sp. | reverse complement strand
TTTTAAACCTAATTTATAATCTATCATTTTTTGAAGTATTTCTGCATTTTGACTGGCCAAAATTTGCACCGCCAACAAACCTGCATTTTTTGCACCGTTCAATGCCACAGTTGCCACAGGAACACCGCCTGGCATTTGCAAAATTGATAGAACCGAATCCCAACCGTCAATAGAATTACTCGATTTTACCGGAACGCCAATCACTGGCAACGGACTCATACTGGCTACCATTCCTGGTAAATGTGCTGCACCGCCTGCACCTGCAATAATTACATTGATGCCGTTTTTGTGGGCATTGTTCGAAAAATCGACCAATTTTTCTGGTGTTCTGTGTGCCGATACAATATCCACATGCGTTTCTACACCAAATTCTTTTAGTATATCTATGGCTTGTTGCATTACTGGCATATCCGAAATGCTGCCCATTACTACTGCTACTTTCATTTTTTGTCTAGTTTATTCTTTACGTTTATCTTGCAAGGTCTGTAAGACCTTGTAGGTATCCCTTTTTTTCAAATCTGATAGCTACAAGGTTTTGGAAACCTTGAAGCAAATTAAAATTTATACTTTAGCTATTAGCTGTTAGATTTTTATGTTTTTAGATGTACTGAATACTAATAACTAAAAGCTATTTACTAATCACTCTAATAGTTTCTTTTACTTGTTGGGCTACTTTGCGGGCTTCAGCCATGTTTTCATTGACAATGGTTACATGTCCCATTTTGCGGAACGGACGGGTTTCTCGCTTGCCATAAATATGTGGCGTAACTCCATCAATTGCCATGATTTTTTCGATGTTTTCATAAACAACGTCACCTGTAAAACCTTCTTCGCCTACCAAATTCACCATGATTCCGGCTACTTTGCTATCAGTGTTACCCAAAGGTAAATCTAAAACAGCACGAATGTGTTGTTCGAATTGTGAAGTATAACTCGCTTCGATTGAATAATGACCCGAATTGTGCGGACGCGGAGCTACTTCGTTCACTAAAATTTCATCATCTTTGGTTTGAAACATTTCTACCGCCAACAAACCTACATGGTTGAAACTTTCTGAAACTTTCAAAGCAATTTCGCGGGCTTTGTTTGCAACGGTTTCATCGATACGTGCCGGACAAATCACATATTCTACCTGATTGGCTTCTGGGTGAAACTCCATTTCTACCACCGGATAGGTTTTTATTTCGCCCGATGCCGAACGCGCCACAATTACTGCCAACTCGTTTTTGAACGGAATCATACTTTCGGCAATACACTCAGTCTCTGGCAACGTATCCAAATCTGAAATCTGGCGAACAATTTGCACACCATTACCATCGTAACCACCTTCGGTTGCTTTCCACACAAACGGCAATTCTATTTTTTGATTATTTACTTCAGTTTTCAAATCGGCCAAGGTAGAAAAACGCTGATAAGGCGCCGTCGGAATGTTGTTATTGATATAAAAATCTTTTTGATTGCCTTTGTTTTTAATCAATCGCAAAGTTTTTGGCGACGGATACACTTTTTTCCCTTGATTTTCTAATGCTTCGAGAGCTTCTAGATTTACATTCTCAATTTCGATAGTCAATACATCTACTTGGTTTCCTAATTGCATCACCGTATCATAATCGGTAAGCGAACCTTGAGTGAATTTTGTAGCGCCAAATTGGCAAGGAGCTTCTGCACTCGGATCGACCACATAAGTTTGAATATCAAATTTTCGGGTTTCGGTCAGCATCATTTTGCCTAACTGTCCACCTCCTAAAATTCCTAATTTAAAATCAGAAGAAAAATAATTCATGTTTGTTTTATTGTTTAATCGTAATCTACAAATATACTATTTCTGCTAGCAAAAAACGGAGAATTAATGATTAATAAAGAAGTCGCCACTGTGGTCACGGCTTCTGGTTTTATGGATTAAAAATTACTTTCAAAAAATTCGTTCAATGCACGAACGCCCGTACCGGTACCGCCCAAGCCTTTGTAATTTTCTGTAGCTTCAGTAAAAGCAGGCCCTGCAATATCTATATGCACAAAAGGCTGCTTAGCAAAGTGCTCTAAAAATTTACCTGCGGTAATCGTGCCTGCATAGCGCCCGCCGATATTTTTCATATCAGCAATGGTAGATTGTAATTGCGTTTTATAATCGTCCCACAACGGCAACTGCACCATACGCTCATAAACTTTTTCGCCAGCGGTCAGTATTTTTTGGTTAATATCTTGCTCTGCATTACTCATCAAGCATGCAGCTCTCGTACCAGCAGCCACCAAAGCAGCACCAGTAAGTGTGGCTGCGTTGATAATCAATTCGGGCTGAAATTTATCTGCATATGCAATAGCATCAGCCAAAATCATACGTCCTTCGGCATCGGTATTCAAAACTTCTACCGTTGTACCATCATACATTCTGATAACATCACCTGGCGTATATGCCTCTTGCCCCGGGCGGTTGTCTGTAGCCGGAATCAAGCATATCAAATGAACGTTTAATTTGTTGAGTGCAGCAGCATAAATAGTGCCTGCCATCATTGCAGCGCCTCCCATATCAGATTTCATCACATCCATTGAGCCCTGTGTTGGTTTTAGCGACAAACCTCCGGTATCATATACAACTCCCTTACCTACCAAAACAATTGGTTTTTTATTGGTCGGATTTTCTGGTTTATACTCCATAATTGAGAATGTCGGCGGAGTGATAGACCCTCTGTTTACAGCCAACAAACCGCCCATTTTTAGCGCTTCGATAGCTGGTTTATCCAATACTTCTACCGTGATTCCTGCCTCAGCACCAATCTCTTGAATCTCTTTACCCAACTGCACTGCATCGAGGTAATTAAGTGGCTCGTTGACCATATCTCTCGTCCAATATACAGCTTTGATAGTGTTGTTCATTCGGCTAATTTTGGTTGGGTTAAAGTCGCCTAACAAATAAATATTTTCTAACGCATATTCTTTGTCGTCAGCATCTTTGTAATATTTGAGAAACTGATAGTTGGACAACGCCAAACCTTCAGCCAAGGCCATTGCGGTATCTCCGTTACCAACGATGGTCAATGCTTCTACTTTTTTGTCTAATTTTTGACGAATATCAAAACCTGACACACGCATTTTTTCTAAATCAGTGTTTTCTTTCAAGAAAAAATAAACGTTATCTCCTACTTTTTGAAAATCTATCGTTTGGTCTGATTGATTAAAATCTTCAAATGCTTTTTTGATATAATCTGGAGATGAGTCGCTTACCGAAGTTTTTCCGTCTACTACATACAAAACGGTTTTGGTGGTAAGGCTTTGAACTAATTGTAACATGATAATATTTTTTTATTGAATGTTCAAAATTACAAAAATGTAGGCAAAATATTATCTTTTATCCTATCTGTCTTTTAATTATCTTTGTTGGACAGTTAATAATTTTATTTATGGAAATATCAACAATTTTATGGATGCTTGCCGTCCTGATACTTTTGGTTTTTATTTATTATTTTATCAATCGAAAAAACATTCGTTTGGAAGAAAATAAACGCAAAAAAATGAATGAACACATGAGTCAAAAAATGAGCGAACAACGGCATTCGACTCCGCCCAAAAAAGCCACACCACAAGCACTGCAAGCCTACGAAAGGTTGATGATTTTGATTGACAGAATATCTATCAGCAAGTTGGTTAATCGCGTACAACCTATATCTACCGAGGCTAAGGATTATGCAGATTTTTTGATCAAAAATGTAGAGCAAGAGTTTGATTTTAACACCTCACAAGAGCTTTATGTTTCTAAAGAAGCATGGTCTGTAGTTGATGCGGCCAAAAATGCAGTGATACAAGATGTACTGAAAACCGCTTTGAGCATTGATAGCAACAGTGCTTATGACTTACAAAGTAGCTTGTTAAAAAACAACAACTCACAAGCTTTGGTTACCTTAGCAAAAGACAAACTTCGCGAAGATGTATCAACTTTGGTATAATTTATGTAGGTATTTATAAAACAAAATCTTAGAAATCATGAAAAAGATAACTTTATTAGTAGGTGTTTTGGGTGTTTTTGCACTGGTTGGTTGCGAATCGGAAGATACTTGCCATTGCGAAATTTCGAAAAAAATATATGACGACGACGGCAATTATACCTTAGATTATCAAGGTAGCGTTGACGGCAACTGCGAAGATGTAGAAAACAAAGACACGGTAGAATTTTATTACCAAAACATCAGTTGTGACTAAATAAAAAAATCACAAACTTTGACGTTTGTGATTTTTTTATACTTAATCAGTTGATTATATGCTGATTGTTTGTTTTCTATCTGGTCCGACAGATACAATTTTGATTGGTACACCTACGCGCTCTTCGATAAATTTGATATATTTTTTCAATTCATCCGGAAACTCATCATATGCACGCATTCCGGTAAGGTCAGCGTTCCATCCTTTGAGATCTTCATAGATAGGTTGTACATTTTCTTCTTCTATATTGTAAGGCAAATGGTCGATAGTTTGTCCTT
>JBFHGP010000110.1:0-5252 GCA_041583035.1 Flavobacterium sp. | reverse complement strand
GCCTACCATAACAATTGCTAACGTTTTAATGTTCCACTTATATTTAAAAAAAACTAAAATAGCAGTTATTACATATACTATAAAAAGAATACCGTGTAACATACCTACTACTTCTACCATTTGAGGTAGTTTCCAAATATATTTTAAAGGCATTGCTATAAATAGTAACAGTAATAATGATGTTCCTTCTAAAAAGGCAATTTGTTTAAATTTTTTCAACATAAATTCTAATATTTCTTTTTGTTAGTAGTTTTAATAAATTATTTTCTTTTTTAATATAGCAAAGTTTTATGTATCAATGCTATTATTTAATAAAATAAAAGCCTTCAAATATAAACTTGAAGGCTTTTATTCTTATTTTAATATTTGTTTTTAAAAATCGGCATTTACATCCCAAGCTTCTAAACTATCTTTTATTGTTTTTATAAACATACCTCCTAGTGCTCCGTTAACCACTCTATGATCATAAGAATGTGATAAAAACATTTTATGACGTATACCTATAAAGTCTCCTTCTGGTGTTTCGATTACTGCAGGCACTTTACGGATAGCACCCAAAGCCAAAATACCTACTTGAGGTTGGTTGATTACCGGTGTTCCAAACACAGAACCAAAAGTCCCTACGTTGGTTACCGTATAAGTACCACCTTGCGTATCGTCTGGTTTTAGTTTACCCATACGTGCACGGTTTGCCAAATCATTTACTTGTTTGGCCAAGCCTACAAGGTTGAGTTGATCAGCGTTTTTGATTACCGGTACGATTAGGTTGCCGTTTGGTAAAGCTGCTGCCATCCCCAAGTTGATGTTTTTCTTTTTGATGATATAATCTCCATCCACAGAGATATTAATCATCGGAAAATCGCGAATAGCCTTGGCTACGGCTTCCATAAAGATAGGTGTAAAAGTAAGTTTTTCGCCTTCTTTTTTCAAGAATTGATCTTTTACTTTTGTTCTCCATTTTACAATATTGGTCACATCAACCTCGATAAAAGATTGTACGTGAGCCGATGTTTGCATAGACTGTACCATGTGGTGAGAAATAATTTTTCTCATTCTGTCCATTTCTATGATTTCATCTTGTCCGTTTACAGACACTGGCGCTGCTTTTGACGCAGTTGCTGGCTTTGCTACAGGTTTTGCAGGTGCAGACGCCGCAGGTGCTGTCGTACCTCTATTAGCTACATAAGCCAAAATATCATTTTTGGTTACACGAGCATTTTTTCCTGTCCCTTGTATAGATTCCAATTCTTGTAAAGAAATACCTTCTTCTTTGGCGATGTTTTTCACCAATGGTGAGAAAAATTGTTCGCTATCAGAAAAATCTACCTGAGCAACCGCTTTGGCATCTTCTACCAATTGCTCTGCTGCTGCAGCTTTTGGCGTTTCGGTAGTAGTTGCAGGCGCTGCTGCAGGCGCATCTACCTCGCCTTCTGTTTCGATAATTGCGATAGTTTGTCCTACTTGTACCACATCATCAGTCTGAAAAAGGATTTCGGCTATTTTTCCCGAAACCTCAGACGGCACTTCGCTATCTACTTTGTCGGTTGCAATTTCAACAACAGTCTCGTCTTGTTCTACTGTATCTCCAACGTTTTTTACCCAATTGGTTATTGTAGCCTCTGCTACACTCTCTCCCATTTTGGGTAATTTGAGTTCAAATCTTGCCATATTTTTTCTAAAAATTGCGTTTCACTAAAATATCTACAAAAATAAGATTATTTTCGGGTTTAAATAAATTATTTTTCAATAATATATTTTACTTGTTTTGTCAGGTTTTGTTGGATTACAAAATCCCTAAGTCGGTTATCGGCATTGTATAACCAAATTTGTTGTGCCATGCTAATCAAAGGTGCATCGTCGATGTGATCTGTCATCAACAAATCGATTTGTTTGAGCGAATATTGTTGTAAGTATTGTTGTACACGCTTGAGTTTTTCTTGTCCAAAATTTCCTACAAAACCCTGATAATCTTGCGAATAACCTGTTGCTACACAATGAGTAAAATCGTATTTTTTTGCCAAAATATCTGCATAAAAACTTGGTGCTGCCGTAGCCAAAATACGGTATTCAAATTTGTTGATATGCACCAAAATATTTTGATTGAGTGTAGGCTGTAATTTTTCTATAAACGCATCTACAGGCCACTTTTGGGTATAAGCGATACGCAAAATTTGGTATTTCCACCTTTTGTGTGTTATCAATTTGAAAACTCTTAGTAGAGAAAAAAAGAAAATCGAGAACAAATTGAGCAAAGAAAATCTCGCCCAAGCTTGCTTGAGTAAAAAACGAACAAAGAGATGAAAAGTGTTGCTTTTACTCAAAGTTCCGTCCAGATCTACTACGACTACTTTTGTCTTCAAGGTTTAAAATCTTTTGACCAAGGATACCTCAGCAAGGTGTTTTTATACAAATAATAATTGGGCTGAACGATTGATGTAGGGATTGTCCATGCCAATACCGCTGATTTGAGCTCAGCCTTTGGATATTTTTTTTGTAATTGTTGGTACAACACATACATGGTTTTGCCCGAATCTATCGCATCATCAACTATCAATATTTTGCGCGCATCGATAGTCGGCAAATGGTCTAGCAAAAAAGCAGTTGTTGATAAATCTGCTTTGTTGATACTATTAATTTTTGCACGCACCTTATTAGATTCTATCACCCGCAACCTATTGGACAACCAATATGGCATCGCTCTGAGCAAGGTTTTTACCCATTTATTTTTTTTGACTTTGGTACTTTGACGCTGTAACTTTACTTCTACAAAATGTGCTTGATTAAATTGAGGGGATTTTTTATATTGATCAAAAATTGTTTTGCCTCCGTTGAGCACCCCCACCACAATATCTGGTCGAAAATCAGTTTGTGCAATTAGCCGACCCATATCTGTCATAACTTTGTTATATGTCAGCGTAATTACTTTCATCGACTACTTACTTTCTGTCAAATAATCTTTGAGCACCACGCCATACTTACTTTCTTTGATTTGTGGCGTCAGTTTATTATAAATTGTATCCAAATACTGCTCACTCATCGGTGCAATCTCTGTGAGGGCAATGTAAGGCGCAATTTCTTTATCTGTATGCGTTAATGAAAACTGTACAGCATTTGAGTGCAAACGACGAGCGTAGGCATTGATTACTCGGTCTAGGCTATCGTGTTTAGCAAAATTGTCTAAGGGTGTCAAAATTTTTGCCCGATGTGTATCGAGTTGCTTATCGGTATATCTTTTTTTCTTCTGCTGATATTCTTCATACAAGCCATGATTGTCAGACCCTTCGACTTTGGTATCGGCATAAAAACGATCGAGTGTACTGTTGACAGTCATTTTTCCGGGCTCGGCAAAGACCAATATAAAATTGTCTTGCGAAGCGCTCACACCACGGTCGAGCGTAAGGTACATCACTGTTGGCTCATCAAGCGGCACACGAAAGTTGAACTGTGACGAACCGTCCATCACCAAGCTATCCAAAATAGCGATTTGTGAATCTTGAGCAGTTTTTAGATACAAAGTACCTTGTTTCAAACCTTTGATTTCGCCAGACAAATCCAATCCGTCATAAGTATCGTTTTGGCAGGCAGCAAAAATACTTACCACACCTACCATCCATAAAATTTTTCTCATCGCGTTTTATTTAAACATGTCCATTCCTGGTATATCAGGCATACCGTCTTTGGCGGCAGCGGCTAGCTCTGCCTCGTTGATATCGCCTGCTCTTTTGAGTGCTTTGTTCATCACCATGATCAAATAATCTTCGAGTTGGTCTTTGTCTTCAAGCAATTCGTCAGCAATGTGTACGCTTCTTATTTCTCTATTGGCCGTCACAGTAAGTTGTAAAAGTCCGTCTGTCGATTTTTCATCAATCAAGACAGTGTCCAATCTTTTCTTGGTTTCTTCTACTTTTTGCTGAGCTTCTTTGATGCGACCCATCATACCCATTAAATCTCCAAACATCGTATTTCGTATTTTTTAATTATCTTTCACAAAAATATCACTTTTAGTCCAATTACCTAAAATTTTTTTAAAGATGAAGATTACCTACGCTCTGTCGACGATTTGCTTTATTTTTGCGTTTTCAAATTGTAAAAACGACAAAACTATGTCTGACCAAAATATAACTGAGCCAATTGCGGCCAAAAAACCTCATCAATTGACTATGCACAATGATATTCGTACAGACGATTATTATTGGATGAAAGACCGAGAAAACCCAGAAGTAATCGAATATCTCAACGCTGAGAACGAATATTACCAAAAAAGTACGGCACATACGCAAAAATTTCAGAAAGATTTGTTTGACGAAATGAAAGCGCGAATCAAAGAAAATGACAGCTCTGTGCCTTATTTATACAATGGATATTATTACATTACTCGCTTCGAAAAAAACAAAGGTTATCCTATCTATACCCGAAAAAAAGGTTCGCTCGACGCCACAGAAGAAATTTTGTTTGACTGTAATGAGATGGCTGAAGGAGAATCGTATTTCAACCTCAAAGGAATAAGTATTAGCGATGACAACAAATGGGCGGCTTTTGCTATAGATACAGTTTCGAGAAGAGAATATGTTATCCAAATAAAAAACTTAGAAACAGGCGAAATATTGCCTGAAAAAATAGAAAAAACGACTGGGCGATCTACTTGGGCGGCCGATAATCAAACGCTTTTTTATAGCCGACAAGATCCAGAAACTCTGCGTGCCGAAAAAATTTATAAGCATACAAAAAATCAAAATCCAGCAAGTGATCAAGTGGTTTTTCACGAAAAAGACGAAACTTTTACCACTTATGTATATCGATCAAAATCGAGAAAATATATCATTATCGGGTCTAACAGCACCCTAACTACCGAATATCAGATTTTGAAAGCTGACCAGCCAAACGGAGATTTTACTGTTTTTCAGCCGAGAGAGCGTGGACACGAATACAGTATCGCGCATTATAACGATTCTTTTTACATTGTAACCAATAAAGATGCAGCAACCAATTTTAAATTGATGCAAACCAATGAAGAATTGACCCAGAAAAAATATTGGAAAGAAGTGATTGCTCACCGCAATGATGTATTGATAGAAGGTGTGGATATCTTTAAAAATTATTTGGTGATTTCTGAACGTAGCAACGGGCTCACACAATTGAATATCAGACCTTGGGATGCCCCAGAAAAGGCTTATTATTTACCATTCCCGAACGAGACTTATACCGCCTACACCACCACCAATGTAGACTTTGACACCGACCAATTGCGTTTT
>JBFHGP010000109.1:0-5676 GCA_041583035.1 Flavobacterium sp. | reverse complement strand
TTTTGTATTTGTAGATGGTATAAGCAAACTGATGTTTGTTGTCTTTTGGATGGTCGGTAATTTTTTCTTTTTGCCAAATTTGTTCATCGATAACTGGGAAAAAAGTATCTCCATCAATAGTCGTTTTTACTTCAGTAATCAATAATTCGGTAGCTAGAGGCATGGCTTGTTTGTAGATTTCGCCACCGCCAATCACAAATATTTTTTCTTGTTTTTTTTCTTTACAAAATTGTATTGCCTTTCTGATATCGTCAAACAAAAAACAATTTTCGGGCAAAGGGTAGTTTTTTTGTCTGCTGATAATCAGGTGTGTGCGATTGGGTAATGGTTTTGGGAACGATTCAAAAGTTTTTCGTCCCATGATGATGTAATGATGAGACGTTTGTTGTTTAAAAAACTTAAAATCGTCAGGCAAATGCCAGAGTAGCTGGTTGTTTTTGCCAATGGCCAAATTTTGCGCGACGGCAGCAATCATCGTTATTTCCATTATACAGATACTTTTCCTTTTATACCCGGATGCGGATCGTAATTTTCTAAGGTAAAATCTTCGTAGGTAAAATCAAAAATGTTTTTGATAGCAGGGTTGAGTTTCATGGTTGGCAAAGCTTTGGGTTCGCGCGTGAGTTGCAACTCTACTTGTTCTATATGGTTGTTGTAGATGTGAGCATCGCCAAAAGTATGAATAAAATCACCACATTCGAGTTCGCAAACCTGAGCAATCATCATAGTGAATAAAGCGTAAGAAGCAATGTTGAAAGGTACGCCCAAAAATATATCGGCAGAGCGTTGGTATAATTGGCAAGAGAGTTTGCCATCGGCAACATAAAACTGAAAAAACGCGTGACAAGGAGGCAAGGCCGCTTTGCCGTTGGCTACATTTTCTTCAAACGAAACCGAGGTGTCTGGCAACACAGACGGATTCCATGCAGATATCAGCATTCGTCGACTGTTTGGATTGTTTTTGAGAGTTTCTATCAGCTCTTTGATTTGGTCTATCTCTTCACCGTTCCAGTTGCGCCATTGATAGCCGTAAATAGGCCCGAGGTCGCCATTGCTGTCTGCCCATTCGTCCCAAATACGTACGCCGTTGTCTTTGAGGTATTGAATATTTGTTTCGCCTTTCAAAAACCATAACAGCTCATGGATGATTGATTTGAGATGAACTTTTTTGGTGGTCACTAACGGAAAACCTTTGGCGAGGTCAAAACGCATTTGGTAGCCAAATACACTTTTTGTTCCTGTGCCTGTACGGTCGCCTTTTGTGGTACCGTTGTCAATCACGTGGCGTACTAAATCTAAATATTGTTTCATTATAAATCTCTTTTACTTAGCTCATCTCTTATTCGGGCGGCGCGTTCATAATTTTCGTCAAGTACTGCTGCTTCGAGCATTTTTTCTAGATTTTCGATAGATAATTTGGCAAATTCATTGCCGGTATTCGGTTCTTCTGGTTCCAAAAAACTATCGATTAATTCTTCGAGCCCTTGTTCACTTGGTGGTTTTTGGTCTTCTACCACAGATAGGTTTACGCCAGCTTTGTCCAAAATATCTTTGTAGACAAAAATAGGAGCGTTGAACCGTACTGCGATGGCGACGGCATCTGAAGTTCTGGCATCCAAAATTACCTCACGGTCGTTTTGTTCGGTGATGATGTTTGAATAAAAAATTCCGTTTTCTAACTTGTGGATAAATATTTGCTTGACGCGGATTTTGTATTGGTCGGCCATGTTTTTGAACAAGTCGTGCGTAAGCGGTCGTGGCGATTTGAGGTCGTTTTCTAAGGCAATAGCGATAGATTGTGCCTCGAATGCGCCGATGACAATAGGTATTTTTAGTTCGCCGTTTACTTCTCCCAAAATGAGCGCATAAGCCCCGTTTTGTGAGTGACTATAAGAGATTCCGCGAATGGCTAATCGTATTAAACTCATAAATAATTTTATATCTTGCCCAAAAGGGCAACAACAAAGATACTAACTTTTGTAAGTTATCGAAGTATTTTGAACGGTAAATGAAGACGAAAAAAAACCGTTTCGGTGATGAAACGGTTTTTAAAATTTTCACAGTCGGTAGTAACTATGCTTCAAAAGGCATAATTGATACATAAGACTTGTTGTTTCTTTTCTTAGTGAATTTAACGATACCGTCCACTTTTGCGTGCAATGTATGGTCTTTACCCATATATACGTTTTCACCAGGGTTGTGTTTAGAACCTCTTTGTCTTACAAGGATGTTTCCGGCAATAGCTGCCTGACCACCATAAATCTTCACGCCTAAGCGTTTCGATTCTGATTCTCTACCGTTCTTCGAACTACCGACACCTTTTTTGTGAGCCATAATTTCTGGATTTTAATTGTTAATACTTAATTTTTTGGAAGACTATAGGTTGATTCCTTCAATTTGAATTTGAGTCAACGCTTGTCTGTGTCCATTTTTCTTTTTGTAACCTTTTCTTCTTTTCTTTTTGAAAACGATTACTTTGTCACCTTTAAGGTGTTTCAAAACTTTTGCTCCTACAGAAGCTCCTGTTATAGCCGGGGCGCCAACAGTGATTTTTCCTTCGTTGTCAACCAAAAGAACTTTGTCGAATGTTACATTCTCTCCTTCTTCTGTTGCCAAGCGGTGAACATACACTTTTTGGTCTTTGCTAACTTTAAATTGTTGCCCTGCTATCTCTACGATTGCGTACATAACAATAAAATTTAATTATTTTTCAGTGGGCAAATATAAGACTAATTTTTTATATGTGGATAATTCACAAATACTTTTTTCTGTTAAAGTGACAGATGATAAAATTAAAAAAATAATTTGAGAAATAGTGTAACAAATTTCCGAAATTGCGTCCTATAAAACAGAAAACAAGTATAATATTTAAAATTATGAGAAAAACTTTATTGGCTTTAGCAGCAGTAGTGTCTTTTGGAAGCACCTTGTTTGCTCAAAAAGTTGACTTTGAAGAGTACACCCTCGATAACGGGTTACATGTTGTTTTACATCAAGACAAATCTGCTCCGGTAGTAGTAACATCAGTGATGTATCACGTAGGAGCAAAAGATGAAAACCCAGACAGAACAGGTTTTGCACACTTTTTTGAACACCTTTTGTTTGAAGGTACAGAAAATATCGAAAGAGGAGAATGGTTCAAAATGGTTACCTCAAATGGTGGTCAAAACAATGCCAATACTTCTGATGATCGTACCTATTATTATGAAGTATTTCCGCCAAACAACCTAGAGTTGGCTTTGTGGATGGAATCTGAACGTATGATCCAGCCAGTGATTAACCAAATTGGTGTAGATACGCAAAACGAAGTAGTTAAAGAAGAAAAACGCTTGCGTGTAGACAATCAACCTTACGGAAATTTGTTTGCTGAGGTAAAAAAGAATTTGTTCTTTAATCACCCATACCGTTGGGCGCCTATCGGTTCGATGGATCACTTAGATGCTGCAACACTCGAAGAGTTTAGAGCTTTTCATAAAAAATTCTATGTACCAAACAACGCTGTATTGGTCGTAGCTGGAGATATCGATTTTGGACAAACCAAAGAGTGGATCGAAGAATATTTCGGAATCGCCAAAAGAGGTGCTGAAGTGCCAAGAGTAAACGCTAAAGAAGCACCAATCACCAAAACTTTACACGCAACAGCTTACGACGCCAACACTCAATTGCCAATGCATTTGATGGCTTACAGAACGCCGTCAATGAAAAGTAGAGATGCTCGTGTATTAGATATGATTTCGTCTTATTTATCAGGCGGTAGATCGGCAGTCTTGTACAAAAAAATTGTTGATGAGAAAAAAATGGCGATGCAAATATTTGCTAGCAACATGGCACAAGAAGATTATGGCGTTTACTTTATCGGAAACATCCCAATGTCAGGTTTTTCTAAAGAAGATATCCGTAAAGAAATTGATGAAGAATTGGTAAAATTACAAACAGAATTAATTTCTGAAAGAGATTTTCAAAAATTACAAAACGATTTCGAAAACTTGTATGTAAACAGCAATTCTGACCTTGAAAGCTTGGCAGAAAACTTAGCTTCTTACTACTTATTGTATGGTGATATCAACCTAATCAACGAAGAGATTGACATTTATCGTTCAATCACAAGAGAAGAAATCAGAGATGTAGCCAACAGATATTTAAAACCTAACCAACGCTTAGAGTTAGATTATTTACCTGAAACAGATCAAGAATAAATTAAGACGACAAAACAATGAGAAAAATATTATTATTAGCATCAGCTTTAGTTTTAACTCTTGGTGCCGATGCACAAATCAAAAGAGAGCAACCAAAGTCTGGGCCTACTCCGCAGGTACAGGTAAATAAGCCTACAGAGTTCAAATTAAACAATGGATTGACGGTAATGGTGGTCGAAGATCACAAATTGCCAAGAGTAAGTTATACATTGACCATAGATACGCCACCATATGCTGAGGGCAACAAAGTTGGGGTTTCTGGCCTTACTAGCTCAGTTGTTGGTAACGGAACGACCAAAACGCCTAAAGATAAATTTCTTGAAGAAGTTGATTTTATGGGCGCAAACATCAATTTTTGGAACACCGGAGCCTCAGGTAGCGGATTGTCAAAATATGCAGACCGTATTTTGGAGATGATGGCAGAAGGTGCTTTGCATCCACTTTTTGAACAAGAAGAGTTTGACAAAGTAAAAGCACAAACCATCGAAGGTCTAAAATCTTCAGAAAAAAGTACATCAGCGATTGCTTCTCGCGTACGTAGCGCATTATTGTTTGGTAAAAATCATCCGAATGGTGAGTTCGAAACAGAAGAAAGCATCAACAATATTACCTTGGCTGATGTCAAGAAAAACTACAAAGATTACTTTGTACCCGAAAATGCTTACTTGGTAGTTATTGGCGATGTAGATGCTAATCACGTAAAAAAACAAGTAGAAAAGTTATTTAAAGACTGGAAAAAAGCATCTGCACCAAAAACTACTTATCCGCAACCAAGCAATGTGGCAAAAACACAAATCGATTTTGTGGATGTGCCTAATGCAGTACAGTCAGAGATTGGTATCCAAAACTTGGTAGATCTCAAAATGACAGACAAAGATTACTTTGCTGCTTTGATGGCAAACCAAATTTTAGGCGGCGGCGGCGAAGGTCGTTTGTTCCTCAACTTGCGTGAAGCACACGGTTGGACTTATGGCGCTTATTCATCTATCGGATCAGGTAAATATACCACTCGTTTTGTTGCTTCATCATCAGTGAGAAATACCGTGACAGATAGTGCTGTGGTAGAGTTTATGAACGAGCTTACTCGCATCAGAGATGCAAAAGTAACCAAAGAAGAGTTAGATTTGGCTAAAGCTAAATACACCGGAAACTTTGTGATGGAAACGCAAAAACCAGGTACTATTGCCTCTTTTGCTTTGAGAACAAAAACACAAAATTTACCTGCAGATTTCTACGAAAACTATATCAAAAACATCAATGCAGTTACTGCAGAAGATGTACAACGTGCGGCCAAAAAATATTTTATGGCTAACAATTTCAGAATTGTAATTGCTGGTAAAGCTTCAGAAGTATTGACAGGTTTAGAAAAATTGGGCTACCCAATTAATTTTTATGACAAATATGCCAACCCAACGAGCAAGCCAGAAGTAAAAACAGTTGATGCTAGCGTTACGCCAAAAACAGTTTTGGAAAACTACAT
>JBFHGP010000108.1:0-5707 GCA_041583035.1 Flavobacterium sp. | reverse complement strand
TGGTAATGATTTTACAGACAACTTTTACCAAATAGAGGTGCCGTTAAAATTAACAGAATGGGGCGAGAGCTCGGCTTATGATGTATGGCCGTTAGAAAACGAAATCGAGGTGCAGTTAGAATTATTGACCAAGTTAAAATTGGCCATGCGTTCAGACCCGAACTATGACCCTAGTAGAATTTATTATAAATACGAAGACGAAATAGCACCAGAGCTAGTATCATCAACGCCAAACAGATTGCGTATTGGGGTAAAAGGTAATCCAAACTACGGATTGGTTCGTACCATGATGTTGGGAGTTCGCAACCAGACAGATGTGTTGTATCAAAGCTCGGCACAGCAACCTAAAGATATTAGAGGTGAAGTATGGTTTAATGAGTTGCGCTTGTCTGATATGGACAACAGCGGCGGTTGGGCAGCAGTAGCCACAATGGACGCCAATATTGCAGATGTTGCGTCGATATCAGCCTCGGTAAACAAAGCTACCGCAGGTTTTGGTGCATTAGAGCAAGGACCGCAAGAGCGTAGCAGAAGCGATGCTTTCCAGTACGGTGTGGTGACATCGGTAAATGCAGATAAGTTTTTACCTAAAAAGTGGAATGTTACCTTACCAGTGAGTTACTCGATTTCTGAAGAATTTGTGACTCCAGAGTTTGATCCGAACGACCCAGATGTGAAGCTGCAAGACGCTATCGATTATGCCCAAACGCAAGAAGAAAAAGACCGTATAGAAGACCGTGCAATTGAGCATACCAAACGCACAAGTATCAACTTTACGGGAGTGAAAAAAAATTTGAGCGAAGGCCAAAAAGAGCGTTTTTATAATATAGAGAATTTTACCTTGTCACACGCTTATAGTAAACTTGAACAAAAAACATTCGAGATTGAAAAATTGGTCGATCAACAAGCACGCACATCTTTAGATTATAACTACGGATTTAAACCTTGGAACATCGAGCCATTCAAGAATAGCAAAGAGTTTAAACAAAAAAAATATTTTAAATGGTTGACAGATTTTAACCTTAATCTGTTGCCAACCAATGTCTCGTTTAATACCAATGTTGTTCGTCAATTGAATCAACAAAAATATAGAATGGTTGATATTCAAGGGATAGAGATAGAACCGTTGTATCGTCGCAATTATTTCTTTAATTACGGATACGGCCTCAATTTTAAATTAACCAAATCTATCAATCTTCAATACACAGTAAACAACAATAATTTGGTACGTAATTACATGGACGACCAATATAATGTTGACAATTCGCTAGGTATTTGGGACGGTTATTTCGACATGGGTGAGCACAATACACACATGCAACAGTTCAATGCCAGTTACCAATTGCCATTTAATAAAATACCTTTTTTGGCTTTTATCAATGGTACTTATACTTATACGAGCAACTTTCATTGGCAACGTTCGTCTGATGCGATGTCTAATATTTACCTCGATGGCGAATATTATGATTTGGGTAATACCGTGCAAAACTCCAACAAACATCAGTTGAATACAAGGTTGGATATGGGCCGATTCTATAAGTATATAGGGCTCGAACCTACCAAAAGCAAAAAGAAAAAATCAATCAATACAAAAACTGTTTCTACCGCAAAACTACAACCTGGTCAGAAAATAGAAAACAATACCAAAAAAACTGACGAAGAGGAAGAAGAAAAAGGTAGTGCAGCACTCGATGCTTTGATTAATGTAGTGACGAGTGTGAAAAACATCCAATTGTCTTATTCAGAAAATAACGGTACAGTGCTACCAGGATATTTGCCAGGCTTAGGCTTTTTTGGGTCGAGCAAACCTACGTTGGGTTTTGTGTTTGGTAGCCAAGAAGATGTACGATACCTCGCAGCACGCAACGGCTGGCTGACCAACTACCAAGGCTTTAATCAAATGTATAGTCAGGTCAATCAAAAAAATCTGACTTTTAGAGCAGAGGTAAGACCACTCAACGACTTGGTGATAGATTTGACCGCCAATATGCAAGAGTCTAACAGCATGAGCGAGCAGTTTGATGTAGACAGCAACGGCATGTATTATTCGAGATCGCCGTATGAGTTTGGTAATTATTCAACCTCTACCATCATGTTGTCATCGGCATTTGGGCAGAGCGATATCAATGGATCGGCAGTGTTTGATAAATTTAGAAATAGCCGATTGGGTGTTGCCAACGAGCTGGCGCAAGAGCGCGGCATCGATCTGTCTGATCCAAATAATATAGACCAATATGGTTATCCGGTAGGTTATGGTCGCACGAGTCAAGAAGTATTGATACCGGCTTTTCTATCAGCATATACTGGACAAAACAGGAGTAGTATGAATGGTTTCAAAATGAATATTCCGTTGCCTAACTGGAGTCTTCGTTATACAGGTTTGTCCAAATTACCATGGTTCAAAGACAAGTTTACCAACTTTACGATTGCGCATCAATACCAATCGTCATATTCGGTAAACTCTTTCCAGACCAATTACGATTATATTGCAGACCCAAATACGCTCAACGCTGCGGGTAATTATCCGTCGCCAATTGTGGTAGGTAATATCAATATGATTGAAAGATTTTCGCCGTTGGTAAGTATCGATTTTAGAACAAAATCTGCTTTCAGTTTCAAAGCACAAGTAGATAAAGACCGTATGTTGTCTTTGAGTTTTGACAATAATTTATTGACAGAAGTACAAGGCAACACCTATACATTCGAAGTCGGTTTCAGAATCAAAGATGTGGCATTCAATACCGATTTTGCCGATACAGGTAACGGCGGACGAATAGTGAGTGATTTGAATGTAACAACTACATTCTCATGGAGAAGAAACAAAACCTACATTCGTTATTTAGATTTTGACAATACTCAATTGGGTGGCGGACAAGACAACTGGATGCTCGGATTGCGCGCGATGTACAAGTTTAGTAAAAATTTTGAAGGAGATTTTTTCTACGAACACATGTTTAACAATGCGGTAATTTCGACCATGTATCCGATTACTAATATCCGCTCGGGAGTAACTTTGCGATATAATTTTGCAAATTAATTCACAATCATACAAAATAATGTTACATTTGCTGAAAACTAAATCACAATGAATATACCATCTAATTTAAAGTACACAAAAGATCACGAATGGGTGAGCTTAGAGGGTGATATCGCTACTATCGGTATCACAGATTTTGCTCAAAAAGAGTTGGGCGATATTGTTTATGTTGAGGTAGAAACCTTAGACCAAACCTTAGACCAAGAAGAAGTTTTCGGAACCGTTGAGGCGGTAAAAACCGTATCTGATTTGTTTTTGCCATTGGCTGGCGAAATCATTGAGTTTAACGAAATGTTGGAAACAGAACCAGAGACTGTAAATAGCGATCCGTACGGAAAAGGATGGATGATCAAAGTAAAAATCGCTGACCAATCTCAAACCGAAGGTTTGTTGTCAGACGAGCAATACAAAGAGCTAATCGGTGCGTAACAAAAAAACGCTTTTGGCGATTTTGTGGAATGTTTTGATACTGTTTTTTTGCTTGGTCAATTTGTCCGACATCAATAGTATACAAAAAGTAGCTTTCCCACATATCGATAAAGTAGTACATTTTGTTTTTTATACCACAGCCTCTTTTTTGTGGCTTTGGGCATTGAAAAAACCTACTCTTCAAAGGCAATTACTCGTTATTATGGGTTTGTCCATTTTTGGGCTTCTGATAGAGTTTTTACAAGATATACTACCCACCAAGCGCGCTTTTGAGTGGCTAGATGTTGCCTGTAATATTGCAGGTGTTTTGGCCGGTACAATCGCTTACCTCGTTTATAAAAAGACAAAGCCTCACCAAGTGTGAGGTTTTTGCGTTAAACCTACCAAGAAACACAGAGGTTTTGTTTCAATAGCCGAAAATAAATTTTGTATCTTTACAAGATATAAATAAAAACCAATGGATTTAGCAACGAGAAAATATAATTTTATACGAGAGCTGATAGATATTGATAAAGAAAGCATTATCGAAGCATTGGAGCGTGTTCTTAAACAAATAAGAGAAGAAGAAACACTTGATGATGCATTGAAACAAGAATTGGATAATCGCTTGTCTGCCTATCAAGATAATCCAGAAGATTTATTGGATTGGGAAAATGTTAAAAATGATTGGTAATGAATGGTTCGGTGAAATTATTACCAGTTGTTCGTACAGATTTGCAAAAAGTAAAAAAGTGGTACAACAACCAATCTGAAGGACTTGGAGAGAAATTTAAAGCAGAGTTTAACAAAGAAATAGAATACATCAGGAATAACCCGCGGCATTATCAAATAAGATACAAAGAGATTAGAGAATCTTTGGTCGGTCATTTTCCGTATGGAATATTTTATCTTTTTGAAGAAGAAAAACACAGAATTGTTATCGTTGGTGTTCTTCACACAAAACGAAACCCAAAAATTATAGAAAAAAGACTCGAAAAGTAAACTGTTGTTTGTCTTGTAATCGTAAGTTTTTAGATTAAAAGACAAGTCCAAATCAACTCCATTTCGGCATCAAATAATAATTAAATCGTTTCTTTTAGTAAATAGATATTTTTTGAAGTATATTTGCGGTCAGAACAACGATTATACCACAAAAAGTGAGCACCGATACACCTACTCATTCAGTTTTCAGAGATTTTAAAGAATTGACCAAAGTTGGCTTGGCTGTTAGCGTAGTTTTTTCGTCAGTAGCTGGTTATTTTTTGGCAGTAGATGCGTGGTCATCTGTAGATTGGAGCGTTGTAGCGATGTTGGCGATTGGTGGTTATTGTATGGTTGGCGCATCAAATGCCTATAATCAAATCATAGAAAAAGACTTGGACGCCAAAATGGATCGCACCAAAAACCGTCCGGTTGCCTCTGGTAGATTGTCTGTAAATACAGCGTTTGTTATAGCAAGTTTACTCACCATTGCAGGTATTGTGATTTTGTATATCATCAACCCAAAAACCGCCATGTTTGGGGCAATTTCGATATTTTTATACACTTGTGTTTACACACCGCTCAAGCCCATTACACCGCTTTCTGTTTTTGTAGGCGCTTTTCCGGGAGCTATCCCGTTTATGCTGGGTTGGGTTGCCTACTCAGGCGATTTTGGTATCGAAGCTGGTACCTTGTTTATGATTCAGTTTTTTTGGCAATTTCCGCACTTTTGGGCCATCGGTTGGTTTTTGTATGACGATTATAAAAAAGCAGGTTTTTCTATGTTGCCATCAGGTAAGAAAGATACCAAAACTGCTTTGCAAGCCATTTTGTATAGCGTGTGGCTGACCTTGATTTCTATTTTGCCAGTAACAGGTTTTACCGGAGAGTTGAACTTGAGCAAAATTGCCGCAGCTGTTGTTTTTGCTTGTGGCCTATGGATGATTTGGGCTGCCGTGCAATTGTACCAAAAAAGAACCAATAAAGCCGCAAGATCACTCATGTTGGTGAGTGTAACATATATTTCTTTGATACAAATAATTTTTGTGATAGATAAATTTTTATTCTAATGAACCAATCTGTACCACCACTTAGTCAGAAGAAAAAAGAAAAATCATTCAAAACCATGTTGTTTTTGGCAATGGCTAGTATTGTCATGGTTTTTGCAGGGCTTACCAGTGCTTATGTAGTAAGTAAATCTCGTCCAGATTGGCTGGCAGATTTTACTTTGCCAGCATCATTTTTGTGGAGCACAATTGCTATATTGGCGAGTAGTGTTAC
>JBFHGP010000107.1:0-6046 GCA_041583035.1 Flavobacterium sp. | reverse complement strand
ACTGGTCGCAAAAAAACAAATAAAAATGCCTTTTGTAGGTAAGTTTATACTCTGTTTTAGCATTTTTTATGGAGGTTGCAATCAGTCAAATTTTTCCTCTAGTTTATTGATGGAGCAAAGATAGTACATCTTTTTAAAAAAATTGCCCCAAATTGTTACAATTTTTCGCAAACAATTTGGGGCAATTAAATACCGATTATAAATCAAAGTTTATTTGAGTGTTCCTTCAGCAGATTTTGACGCTGTTAATTCAGCAATTTTCACAATTACTTCGGTAGCTTTTACCATACTCTCGGCAGGAACATATTCATATTTTCCGTGAAAATTATGTCCGCCAGCAAAAATATTCGGACACGGCAAGCCCATATAAGACAATTGCGAACCATCTGTACCACCTCTAATGGCTTTGATTAATGGCTTGATACCAAGGTCTTTCATGGCTTCGTCTGCAATATCTACGATGTATTTTACAGGTTCTACCTTCTCACGCATGTTGAAATATTGGTCGTTGATTTCGCAAATCACAATATCCTCACCAAACTTTTTCGCGTATTTTTTGTTGATTTTTTTGGCTAATTTTTTTACCAATTTTTTACGTTTCTTGAATTTTTTCATGCTGTGATCTCTGATAATCAACTGCACTTCAGTCTCTTCGATAGTACCTTCTACGTGATGAACGTGAAAAAATCCTTCGTAACCTGTTGTTTTTTCAGGTACTTCTTTTTTAGGTAATTTTGATAAAAATTTATTGGCCAACAACAAAGAGTTAATCATTTTGCCTTTGGCATAACCAGGGTGCACGCTTTTACCTTTAAAAGTCAATTGTGCGCCGGCAGCGTTAAAATTCTCGTATTCGAGCTCACCTATCTGGCTACCATCCATGGTGTAAGCCCACTCAGCGGCAAATTTTTTCACATCAAACTTATGCGCCCCACGACCTATTTCTTCGTCAGGAGTAAAACCAATTCTGATTTTTCCGTGTTTGATTTCAGGGTTTTTGATCAAATATTCCATGGCAGAAACAATCTCGGTTACCCCAGCTTTGTCATCTGCTCCCAAAAGCGTTGTACCGTCTGTGGTGATGAGTGTTTGTCCTTTATAGAGTAACAAATCTTCGAAATAGCTAGGCGACAAGACGATGTTTTGCTCTTTGTTCAACACAATGTCTCCTCCGTCATAATTCTCTACGATTTGCGGTTTTACATTGGTACCAGAAAAATCTGGACTGGTATCAAAGTGCGCCACAAAACCGATAGTTGGCACTTCGTGCTCTACGTTGCTAGGCACAGTCGCCATGATGTATGCGTTTTCGTCAACGGTTACGTCTTCGAGACCGATGGTTTTGAGCTCTTCTACCAATTGGTTAACCAAGTCCCACTGTTTTTTTGTACTTGGTGTGGTGTCAGAGTTTGGGTCTGATTGAGTATCAACGGTAATGTAGCTGATAAATCTGTCAATAATGTGTTTTTTGTCTATCATAATATTATCTTAATTGTGCTTGAACATCTTGTTCAAGGTTTTTAATCACTTGTTCAACGATTTTTTCTATCTCACTATCTGTCAAGGTTTTATCATTATCTTGAATAGTTAGACTAATGGCGTAAGATTTTTTGTTTTCTGGCAATTTTTTGCCTTCGTATACGTCAAATAAAGCGATTTCTTTAATTCTATTTTTATCTGTTTTTTTAACTGTTTTGTACAATTGATCAAAGCTTACTTGCTTGTCTATCAACAAGGCCAAATCTCTTTTTACAGTCGGGTATTTGACAATTTCTTTATACTTGATTTTTTCTGACAATACTGGTAATACGTTATCCCAGAAAATATCTGCAAAAAATACTTCTTGCTTGATGTCAAAGGCTTTGGTAATATTTTTTTTGATCATCCCAAAAGAAGCTATTTTATTTTTGCCTAAATAATAAGCAACACTCTCAGCAAAAATATCTTCATCGTTTGGTCTAACCTCAAATTTATGAATTCCTAATCGGTCAAAAATAGCATCTACATAACCTCTGAAATGGTAAAAATCTATTGAATTTTCTGGGCTATTCCAGCTAACTGGGTGGTTGTTACCTGTAGCAAAAAGCGACAAGTGTTTCCATTCGTTATAAGTAGATTGATCGATGCGCTCGTAGGTTTTGCCTACTTCAAACATCTTTAAATCGCTATTTTTACGGTTGATGTTGTAACTGATAGTTTCTAGCCCACCAAACAGCAAACTCTGGCGCATAATCGACAAATCGTTGCTCAACGCATTGAGGATATGCACTTGCTTTTCGGTGTCAAAATCTTTGGCCAATTCGCTGTATTTTGGCGTAGTCAACGAGTTGTTCATGATTTCGTTAAACCCTTGACCTATCAATTGATTGGTGATGATATTTTCTACTTTAAAACTCTCGGTACGGCTATTGTTAGCAATAGTGGCTTTGAGTTTTGACGGAATCGCAATGTTGTTGAATCCGTACACGCGTAAAATCTCCTCAACCACATCTATTTCTCTTTGTACATCTACCTTGTAGGCAGGTATTGTCAAACCAAGACCTAAGTCTGAAACGCTATTGATTTTGATATCCAACGAAGCCAATATACGCTTAATGGTTTCTTTAGAAATTTTTGCTCCAATAATTCTGAAAACGTTTTCGAAGGTCAAAAACACTGAAAAATCTTCAATTTTTTTAGCATAAATATCTACTACATCTGAGGTAATCTCTCCGCCGGCCAAATCTTGTATCAACAACGCTGCTCTTTTGAGCACGTATTCTGTCAGATTAGGGTCGATACCACGCTCATATCTAAAAGAAGCATCGGTACTCAAGCCCAATCTTTTGGCGGTTTTACGGATACTTACTGGGTTAAAATAAGCACTTTCTAAAAATATTGAAGTTGTTTTTTCTGTCACAGCAGAGTTTTCACCGCCCATGATTCCGGCAATACACATAGGTCCATAATCGTCACAAATAATGATATCATCGCTGCTCAACACGCGTTCTTCACCGTCTAAGGTGACAAACTTGGTACCTTCTTCTACATTTTTTACATAAATTTTGTTTCCTTTGATGCGGTCAGAGTCAAAAGCGTGCAAAGGCTGACCAAGCTCATGTAACACGTAGTTGGTGGCATCTACAATATTATTTTTGGGTGTTAACCCTATAGATTTCAAACGATTTTGTAACCATTTTGGGGAGTCTTTCACCTCTACACCCGAAATGGTAAGTCCGCAATATCTTGGTGTTTGCGCAGCATCATCCACTACAATATCGTATTTCAAGGTTCTTTGCTCAACCTTAAATTTAAAAATAGATGGCGTTATAATTTCTGAATGTGGATAATCCGGAAAACGCTGCAAAATACCTGCGCGCAAATCTCTCGCTACACCAAAATGGCTCATAGCATCGGCGCGGTTAGGCGTTAATCCGATTTCTAAAATCTGGTCAGATTCTATATCAAAAAGTTTGGCCGCTGGCGTACCTGGCACAGCGTCATCAGCCAATACCATAATCCCGTCATGGCTTTTGCCTAAACCCAACTCGTCTTCGGCACAAATCATCCCAAAACTCTCTTCGCCTCTAATTTTTCCTTTTTTGATTTTGAATGACTCGTCATTGTCTGTATATAAAGTAGTACCGATGGTTGCCACCAACACTTTTTGTCCGGCTGCCACATTTGGCGCACCACAAACAATTTGTACTGGTTCGTTACCATCACCCAAATCTACCTTGGTAAGACTCAGCTTGTCTGCATTGGGATGTTTTTCGCAACTCAATACATGCCCGACAATGATGCCTTCTAGGCCACCTTTGACGGTCTCAAAACGGTTGATTCCCTCGACCTCTAGACCCAAATCAGTCAAAATTTCGGCGGTTTCTTCCGGTGATGTTTCTATTTTTATAAATTCTTTTAACCAGTTATATGAAATCTGCATAGTAGATATTTTTGATAGGCAAAGATAAGCATTGCTTAGCGGATGATAAATTTTTTTTAAAGGAATATCAAGATAAAAATTTTGCTTTTAATTCGGGCGTTGGTATAGCACAAGCATCTTGTTTACCAAACCATTTGTAGCGATTTTTAGCAAAATAAGCATAACCAAAATCTCTCAAAAACTTAGGAAAAACACGCAATAAACTCAGCCAATAATATTTCCCACTTAGGTTTGACGCTATTTGTAAAACCGCATCACTTTTGATGTAATAAGCTTCGCCTGGTTGATACAACACAATAGAATCAGTGTTTTTATCCACGCCAATGTGCTGTAAAATTTCTTGTCCGATGCCTGATTGTAGCGAGGCAAAAACGTACAAGTTTTTTTTATCGTGTTCGATTACTTTATTTACTGTGCTGTTGCAAAAATTGCAGACGCCATCAAAAAGTATAACATGTTTATTTTCAGGTATTAGCATGATTTTATTTTTTTCGTTCGACCATTTCTAATTGTTCTATAGATACTTTTGACATAAATAATCCGTAATTGACCGAGGCGATATTTTTTTCGATTTTTTCGATTGTACCTACTGCTTTTCCGTCAATCATTCTGGCTCTATCGCCCACTTTTAGTACAAAATGCGTTGCGTTATTTTTTTTCTCGACAATTTGTTTTTGTTTTTTCTCTTTTTTTTCAACCCGAATTTTCGCCACCTGCTCCTCTACTTCTTTCTGTACTTTTTCTTTTTTAATTTTTTGAACCTGACGTTCTTTTTTGCGTAGCTGTTTGCGCTTGGCATTTTCTATTTCTACAACTTTTATCAACTCATCAACGAGTTTCTTTTTGTTTTTATCATAAAAATATTTTTCTGACAATTCGTCAATTTTTTGCCCGATATAAATCAGTTTTTGGTTACCGTCAAACAACTCTTGGTAACGCTCCAATTTGTTTTGTATTTTTTGGTTGATATTCTCCATCTTTTTGCTTTCTTCACGCGCCTTCCCTTCTTCGGCACGGAGTGTTTCAGAAGTTTTTTCGAGCTTTGAGCGTTCTTTTTGCAACTTGGCAATCGTTTTATCAAAACGCACTTTTTGATTTTCTATTTTTTTCTTTGCGCGATTAATCAAACTATACGGAATACCATTTTTTTGTGCTACTTCAAATGTAAAAGAACTCCCCGCCTCGCCTACACTAAGTTTGAACATCGGCTCGAGCGAACGTTCGTCAAAAAGCATATTGGCATTGGTTGCATTTTCGAGCTCGTTGGCCAACATTTTGAGATTGGTATAATGCGTAGTGATGATGCCATAGGCTTGTCTCTCATAAAATTCTTCCAAAAAAATCTCTGCCAATGCACCACCAAGCTCAGGGTCTGATCCTGTTCCAAATTCATCAATCAAAAACAACGTATTTTTGTTACACTTTTTCAAAAAATAACTCATGTTTTTGAGTCGGTAACTATAGGTACTCAAATGGTTTTCTATCGATTGATTATCGCCAATATCAGTAAGCACTTTGTCAAACAAAAACGTGGTACTGCGCTCGTGCACTGGTATCAATATACCACTTTGCAACATCAATTGCAACAGCCCGACTGTTTTTAACGTAATACTTTTACCTCCAGCATTGGGCCCAGATACTACGATAATGCGCTGCTCTGGCGTAAGCTCAATGGTTTGCGGATATGTTTTTTGTTTCTTTTTGTTGTTGTTGAGCCACAAAATTGGGTGATAAGCTTCACGAAAATAAATTTTTCGTTCGCGATTAATTTCGGGTAAAATACCGTTGATTTTTTGCGCATATTTTGCCTTGGCATGGATGATATCTACATGTACCAAAAACGCCTGAAACTGTTGCAAATCTTCATAAAACGGGCGAATATCGTTGGTTAATGTTTTGAGGATACGTACAATCTCTTCGCGCTCTTCAAACATCAAATTATTGAGCTGTCGGTTATATTTTTGGGTAGTTTCGGGTTCGATAAAAACAATGCTACCGGTTTTGGATTGTCCCAAGATTGTCCCTTTCACCTTACGACGGTGCATGGCTTGTACTGCCAATACTCGCCTGTTTTCTACGACCGACTCTTTGATATCATCTAGGTAGCCGCTAGACTGATATTGT
>JBFHGP010000106.1:0-6086 GCA_041583035.1 Flavobacterium sp. | reverse complement strand
GTTTGTAAACCGTTGCTACACTATTGGTGCTGTACAAGGTAAGACTAAAAGAAACGGCCGCCAACATGCCAAACAAAACACCGAGCAGGTTAAGTTCAGTGTCAAAAGCCCACATTTGCGTAGCCAATACAGTACCCAGCAATACCAAAGCCACTGCAATCATTTTCCGTGAACTAGGTATTTTTTTGGTTTGTAAATACTCGATTACTACCCTAATCCAAACAGATTGCATCAAAAAAACGACTGCCACTGAAGCATTGAGATACCTTACGCACAAATAATAAAAAACGCTAGTAAACCCCATGGTTGTACCAGCAATCATCAATTGTTTTTGATGCAAAAAACTTACTTTATTTTTTTTACGAGAAGTGTTTGTGAACAACGACAAAGCAATTATTCCGAAAAAAAATTGTGCCAACGTAACTTCAGCAGTAGTAAAACCTTGACTATAAGCAATTTTGACAATTGTTGCCAACATGCCGTAACTCGAAGCGCCAAGCGCGACATATAGCACGCCTTTGAGTGTCGCGTTCAAACTATAATTCTTTAAAGGATTGACTAATTTGTAAAAACAAATCTTGGTATTGATTTTTTTGATTCAGGTAAGTCCAACTAAGTATTTGATAATAATGTGTTTCGCCATCGACAATGGTATAAAGGTAATATAACTCTTCGCCTTCGATGGTTGCTTCAATCGTATATTGTCGAGCGTCCAAACCGTTAATAGAAACAGTTTGCACAGGCGAATAATCTATTTGTCCGTTATCACCAATCATGGCTTTTTGGGCAACTTGTAAATAATCTGTAATGCCGTCTATGGTGTTCGGAAACTCGTCTTGCAAGCCAACCGAAAACAATTTTTCTTGAAAATCTTCTTTGCTGTCATCGATAACCATCAAGCAAAGGTCGTTGGTAGAATTGGCATATTGCAAAGACGCATCTGGACTCAGATGAGCGACTTCTTTTGTAAATTCGGGAACTTCTATTTCGTATTTATCCTCAATATTCACCGTATTCAAAGCGTCATTATTACAAGCACTTAAGAATATTGTTAGGAAAAAAAAGCTAATATATTTCATCATTATTTTTTTTGACAAAGATAAGGCAAACAACGCTTAGCTGCGGATAATCTACAATTATTTGTTGATTTTTGTGGAATTGTTGGCCGCAAAAAACCTGACATATAACCAAGTGAGCGTAAATGTAGGTACGATATCAAAACCCGGCACAGCCTCTTCTACAAAACCGATAACCGCTGCCGCTTTACCTACGTTACCTTTGTAAAAACGTTGCAAAAAATAGGCAGATATTGGTGCCCAAATTACATCAAAAAACTCTCCAATACCAGGCAAGATGTATGTTGCCATACCTAGCAAATCGAGTAATAACCCCCAAAATAGCAGATTTAGACCCGGCGTTTGACTAGAGGATTTCATTTTTTTCTTTGATTTTGTTTTTGAAAAGTGATTCAAACTTTTCGACCTTTGGCCTGATTACCGCAGCACAATAGGTTTTGTCTGGGTTATTTTCAAAATACTTTTGGTGGTAATTTTCGGCTTCCCAAAAAGTTGAAGCTTGGGTGATTTTTGTCACAATCGGATCGACAAAAAACTGACCTTTTACAAGACCGTCAAGCACCTCTTCAGCCACTTGTTTTTGGCTATCATCTGCATAAAAAATTTCGCTTCGGTACTGCGTTCCGATATCATTACCTTGCCTGTTGAGCGTAGTTGGGTCGTGCGTGGTAAAAAACACCGCCAAAATCTCTTTGAGCGAAATCGCCTCTGGATTAAACACCACTTTTAGCGCCTCGGCATGATTGGTTGTCCCAGTACATACCTGCTCATAAGTGGGATTTTCTACCTCGCCACCGATATAACCGGGTGTGACTGACTGCACGCCTGTGAGGCGAGAAAAAATAGCCTCGGTGCACCAAAAGCAGCCGTTGGCCAATATAATTGATTGTGTAGTCATGATTATTTTGTTGGGATGGCTGTAATTTTCATCTTTTTTGTCAAGGCAGACAATTCATCAAGGCTAAAATTACCTTTGATGAGCATCACCGTATTTTTATTACCTTGCTTTGACACCATCAAAAGTTCGTTAATATTAGACCTATTTGCCGATTGATTGACAAAGTAAGTTGCACTCGTGCCGCTTTCGGCGACATTCATCAGCTCAACCAATTTGTTGTTGGCAACATATTTATTTGCTGCCGATTGCAATTTGCTCGCTACGGTAGCATCAGTAGTTTCGTACGATTTGAGCAAATTTAATTTTTTAATCAATTGATTGTATGCTTGCGCTTCTTTATCGCTATTGTCTGACTTTACATTCGCCATCATCTGAAACATTTTTTGGGTTACAGAGATCACTTCGATTTGGCTATTTTTCTCAAATTCAGCAAATTCTGTTTGTGCAAAAAGCGTATTGGCTGTAAAAAGCAAAAAGAGCGCTACTATTTTGGTCATTTGTTTTATCATCGTATTAATTTTTAATTTTTTGTATGTTGTTATTCTCCAACATACTCAAACGTTGTACAGATTCCATGCCAGAGTTGATATCCTCAGAGCTTTTCATCAATAATTCTTTTACTTTTTTTTCTTGACTTTTGCTGATTTCGTCTGTTTGGGCAGCATAATTATTCCACGCAAAAACACCTATTACCAACGACGCAACCAGTGTACTAAGCCAAAATATATTTTTCTTTTTCATCATCAATTAATTATAGTATAAAGATAAAAAATAGCCGGGAAATATCCCGACTATTTTAGAAAATTATATGAATACACTTGTAAACTTATTTCATCACCCTATTCCTTTATTAATTTCATCATATACCCTCTACCTGTGTTTTCAGGCAAATTCAACTCTAATAAATAATTCGCAGCAGGTAAATCACTTATGTTTAACTGTATATTTTCACTCCAAGACTTTGTAAAAGTTTTGAGTTTTTTACCCGTAATATCATATAGATTGATGGTTACTTCTTGATATGCTGATGTTGGCAAATTAATACTCACAAACGATTGTGCGGGATTGGGGTAGATTTTTACACCTATTTCTTCAAAAATATTTGTTGATGCAGAAGCAACATTGTAATATGCCTTATCCCCATTTTCGTTAGTAAATACAAGCTCTACATTATTGCCCTCACCATTAATTTCGTATTCAAATTGCAACGGGTTTATATACCAATCTCTATTCTCATAGTCTTCTCTATTTGACCAGAAATAATAGTTTAAATCGTCAAAATTATTATTTACATCCAAGTCGCAATCTTGTGGGAAATCGAGGGTTGTCAGTTCTGAAACAGAAAGAATTTTATTGGCTTCATTTAAAACTACTGACATTTCAAATCCGTAGCAAAAAAGTATCCAACACCAATTTTCTTCTTGGTAATAAAAGTTAGTTGTCTCTGAATTTACTTCATCGTTGACTGGACGAAGATATTCTTGATTTTCAATTTCTAGTTTCACCAGTTTCCAATCACCTACTATGCTTTCTGTACCTTGAGCATAAGAGTTTAAACCCAATACTAATCCGATTATTAATACTATTGCTTTCATAATTCTATTCTTTGATTCATACGATTTTCATAAACAAAAAATTTTAATTCCTGAAATATACAAAAAAAACAGTGCTAACAAAAGTTAACACTGTTTTTTAAAAATATTTGACTTGTTACTTACATATTGTCAATAATATCATTCAAAGTTTGCGAAGGTCTCATCGCAGCATACGTTTTTTCTGCATTTGGATGATAATAACCATTGATATCTTGTGGCTTACCTTGCGCATCAATCAACTCTTTGTTGATAAGACTTTCGTTGGTTTTCATCGCTTCGAATACAGCTTTGAAAGTATTGGCAAGCTCTGCATCAGTAGATTGATTTGCCAAAGCTTCGGCCCAATAAAAACCTAAATAAAAATGTGACCCGCGGTTGTCTAACGAACCTAGTTTACGTGCTGGCGACTTGTCTTCTTCCAAAAACTTGGCGTTTGCATCGTCCAAAGCATCAGCCAAAACTTGCGCTTTTGGATTGTTTTGCGTTTGGGCCAAATGCTCTAACGACGCTTGCAAGGCCATGAATTCGCCTAACGAATCCCAACGTAAATATCCTTCTTTCAAAAATTGCTCAATGTGTTTTGGTGCCGATCCGCCTGCGCCTGTTTCAAACAAGCCTCCACCTTTCATCAATGGTACAATCGACAACATCTTGGCCGATGTTCCTACTTCCAAAATAGGGAATAAATCTGTCAAATAATCTCTCAATACATTACCTGTTACCGAGATAGTGTCTTCTCCCTTACGGATGCGCTCTACGGTAAAATGTGTAGCCTCGATTGGTGCCAAGATGCGGATATCCAAACCTTGTGTATCGTGATCTTTGAGATAAAGCTCTACTTTTTTAATCAATTGATTATCGTGAGCTCTGTTTTTGTCTAACCAGAAAACTGCCGGCATACCTGATAATCTTGCACGAGTTACTGCCAATTTTACCCAATCTTTGATTGGTTCGTCTTTGGTCTGACACATTCTAAAAATATCTCCTTTTTCTACATTTTGGGTAAAAATAATGTTCCCCTCAGCATCAACTACACGAATTTCGCCATTAGCTTCGGCTTGGAAAGTTTTGTCGTGCGAACCGTATTCTTCGGCTTTTTTCGCCATCAATCCGACATTTGGCACTGTACCCATAGTCGATGGGTCGTATGCTCCGTTGGCTTTACAGTCATCAATCACCGCTTCGTAAACACCTGAATAGCATCTGTCAGGAATAATCGCAATGGTGTCTTGCTGATTTCCGTCTTTATTCCACATTTGCCCCGATGTACGAATCATGGCTGGCATCGATGCATCGATAATTACGTCTGATGGCACATGCAAATTGGTGATTCCTTCGTCAGAATTTACCATCGCAATGGCTGGGCCAGCTTGGATGGCTTGGTCGATAGCTGCTTTGATGTCAGCTTCTTGCGCATGACCTTTGATTTTGCTGTATAATTCACCTAAACCGTTGTTTGGTTTAAAGTTTATTTCTTTTAATGTATCGGCAAATTTTTCAAAAACATCTTTGAAATACACCTCAACAATAGCTCCAAAAATGATAGGGTCTGACACTTTCATCATGGTAGCTTTGAGGTGAGCAGAGAACAAAACACCTGCTTTTAATGCCTCTTCTTTTACCTCAGCTACAAACGATTTGAGTTTACCAAGGCTCATCACAGACGAGTCTACCACTTCGCCAGCCAATAATGGCGCAAACGATTTGAGTTCGCTCACCGAACCATCAGCGTTAACAAATTCTATTTTGTATTGTGTAGCTTTTTCGATAGTTACCGATTTTTCTGATCCGTAAAAATCTCCTTCTTGCATGGTCGCAACCTTGGTTTTAGAGTCTGCTGACCACGCGCCCATACGGTGCGGGTGTTTTTGCGCATAGTTTTTCACGGCTTTTGGGGCTCTACGGTCAGAGTTACCTTCACGCAAAACTGGGTTTACTGCCGAGCCTAAAACTTTGGCGTAACGTGCTTTGATGTCTTTGTCTTCGTCGGTTTTTGCATCAGACGGATAATCTGGCACTGCGTAACCTTGTGCTTGAAGCTCTTCAATGGTCTCGTTCAATTGCGGAATTGAAGCGGAGATATTTGGCAATTTAATAATATTGGTTTCAGGAAAATTGGTCATTTCGCCCAACTCAGCCAAAGCATCTTCTACTTTTTGTTCTGGCTTTAAAAATTCTGGAAAATTAGCCAAAATTCTTCCCGCTAAGGAAATGTCTTTGAGCTCAACATCAATACCTGCGGTAGATGTATAGGCTTTTACAATAGGTAAAAACGAATGCGTTGCCAACATTGGCGCTTCGTCGGTAAACGTGTAAATGATTTTAGATTTAGACATATTCAATTGTATTATTATCGATAAAAGTTTGACAAATATAACAAAAAAAAGGTTGCCGATAACGACAACCTTTGTGTGCTCAATAATTTACTTCAACAAATTATCCGTTGTTTTGTACAACTTCGCCTTTTATTCTCACAATTGTTCTACCGTCGGTTACATTTACTGCGTTAGACTCTAC
>JBFHGP010000105.1:0-6247 GCA_041583035.1 Flavobacterium sp. | reverse complement strand
TAGGGGAATCGAACCCCTGTTACCAGGATGAAAACCTGGCGTCCTAACCCCTAGACGAACGGACCGTGATTATGCTTATTTGCATTTTCGGTTGCAAAAATAAATATAATATTTGAATCTGCAACTTTTTATTGTTTTTTTATTTTGAATAATTTGACCTACTACAACACCAACAATCCAAGGCGCACCCTGAATTAATAGTCTAAACAAAAAAAAGCAATTAGTTGAATTATTTTTTTTGTATTTTTGAATTTTTAAGACATTTTTATCGTTAACATCAATCAAGCGCATCCGAAAAGCTATACGAGTAGGAATAATTTATAACAACAAATTTTACATGGATTCACAGAAAGTTGACCTATTTATGATGACCAACGGCAAATATTTTGAAAGTCATCAAATTGCTGAAATTCGCAATCGCCTTTTAAAACTCGATGAGTCGAAATGGTTAACTGTACAATCGCTACAGTTCAACGACCCTACCACCAGTCTTATCGTTTCGATTATTGCAGGTAATTTAGGCATCGACCGTTTTATGATTGGCGACACAGGTATGGGCATCGGCAAATTACTTACATGTGGCGGTTTTGGCATCTGGGCAATCATCGACTGGTTTATGATTATGGGGGCTACCCGAGAGAAAAACCTAGAAAAATTGATGACAGCCTTGTAATGGCAAAACACAAAACAAGATTATATTTGGCCGTGGTTATTGCTTCTACAGCAGGCTACGGCTGGTTTTTTTATCATTTATGGTTTTCTACAAATCAAACCACACTACTTGGCTGCCCAATAAAAAAAATATCTGGTTTGCCTTGCCCCTCTTGCGGATCGACCAGAGCTGTACTATCCCTCTATGACGGACATTTGTGGCAGTCGTTACTCATCAATCCTATCGGTATACTCATTGCAGCCATCATGCTAATTGCCCCTTTATGGATAATATTTGATTGGACGACTAAACAAAGTAGTTTTTGGCAATTTTATATTCGTGTAGAAAACTTTTTGCGACAAAAGAGAGTTGCTACAGTTATAATTTTACTATTTTTGATCAATTGGATTTGGAATATCAACAAAGGATTATGATTCACGAAACAAAATTTAGTTACACACCTAGCGAACACGAAGCAGAAAAAGCTTCGAACAGTTATCTGATGTCTTTGGTGGCTTTAATTGCAGGACTCCCCTTACCGATCATCAACATGTTGGCGTCTTTTATTTTTTACCTCAACCACCGCAAAGGCACTTATTTTGTTCGTTGGCATTGCACACAAGCTTTGATTTCGCAAATACCGTTGTTTTTTATCAATAGTATATGTTTTTGGTGGACGATTGCTGTTTTGTACACGCCTAGCGAACCAACTGTTTATTATTTTTCTTATTTATCAATTGTTCTCTTACTGAATTTGATTGAGTTTATCGCCACCATCTATACCGCTATCCAAGCCCGAAAAGGCATTCATGTAGAATGGTGGATTTTTGCCAATTTGACGAACAAATTTTGTCAATCAAAAAAAACAATTTGATTGTCAATCTAAATATTACCAAATGAAAACAAAATAAAAATTGACTATGCCTGTTCTGAAAATTGGAACGATATGCTGTCTAATAAAAATGGTAAGTTTTGTTTAAACTGTCAAAAAAACATCATTGATTTTACCCAACAAAACAGCCAACAAATTGTTGACTATTTACAGCAAAACAAACAGGTTTGTGGCAGGATTAACAAATACCAAATTGAAACAATCAATCGGCAAAATTTTAATTTACAAAAAAGTAAATGCAACCATTTGGCTTGGTCAATAAGTTTTGGCGCCATGCTCGGGTTTTCACCTCCAGTTTTATCACAAGAAAAAAACACTTTTAATACAGAACAAGCAACCATTAATCAAGCAGATGATAAAAAACCTATTACCCACACAAAAATTATTGAAGGCTTAATTACCGATGCAGATTTTAACGCCCCTCTACCAAAAGTTATCCTGTCAATAGAAAATTCTACTTATAGCACAACTAGTAATTTTGACGGAAAATATAGTATTGCTTATGACGAAAACTTAGAAATAAACCAGCAGGTAATTGTTTCTTTCGATGATTTTGAAACTCAAAAAATAGCTCTACAATCACTGATAAAGTCACCAAACATCGTACTAAAACCACTCTCGCCCGAAATTGAATCACTTGTCCTTAACGGAATAGTAGTAGTCGAAAAAGAATTGAGTTTTTTCCAAAGAATGTGGCAAAAAATAAAAAATATCTTCAAAAAATAAAAACCGCCTCAATCTTATAATCGAGACGGCTTAAATATCTATTAGTTTTTTGCTATTAATAAGCCTTAGCAAACAAAACTCTTTGTGTAGACGGTTTTCCGCTAAAAACGCAAACCCCCTCTTCTGGTTTATTATCCAAAGGTATGCAACGAATGGTTGCTTTGGTCAGTTCCTGAATTTTTTCTTCAGTTTCGATTGTACCATCCCAATGTGCAGAAATGAATCCGCCTTTATTTTCGAGTACTTCTTTAAACTCTTCAAAACTATTTACCTCAGTCACATGCTCATCTCTATAAGTCAATGCTTTTTGGAAAATTGCCGTCTGTATCTCTTCCAACAATCTCTGAATGCGATTCACCAAACCAGCTTGTTCTACAGTTTCTTTGGTTTGTGTATCTCTACGCGCTAGCTCTACAGTACCGTTTTTCATGTCTCTTGCCCCAACAGTAACACGTACTGGCACACCTTTGAGTTCCCATTCGGCAAATTTAAAACCTGGTCTTTGTGTATCTCTATCATCAAAACGCACCGAGATATTCATCGCTTTCAACTCGTCTGACACCTGGTCTACAAATTGGTCGATAGCTGCTTTTTCTTCTTCAGTTTTAAAAATCGGCACAATTACCACTTGTATTGGCGCTAATTTTGGTGGAAGAACCAATCCGCTATCATCAGAGTGAGTCATAATCAAAGCCCCCATCAAGCGTGTAGAAACCCCCCAAGAGGTAGCCCAAACATGCTCTTGCTTACCTTCTTTATTGGTATACTTTACATCAAAAGCTTTGGCAAAATTTTGCCCCAAAAAGTGTGAAGTACCTGCTTGTAAGGCTTTCCCATCTTGCATCAAAGCCTCGATAGTTAGTGTATCTTCTGCTCCGGCAAATCTTTCTGATTCAGATTTTCTACCTTTCACCACTGGTATTGCCATGATGTTTTCGGCTACATCTTCATAAACATCAAGCATCTGTGCAGCCTCGGCCACCGCTTCATCTTTGGTAGCGTGAGCAGTGTGTCCTTCTTGCCACAAAAACTCTGCTGTGCGCAAAAACAAACGCGTACGCATCTCCCAACGCACTACATTTGCCCATTGATTAATCAAGATAGGCAAATCGCGGTGAGATTGTATCCAATTTTTGTAAGTACTCCAAATAATCGCTTCAGATGTAGGCCTCACAATCAACTCTTCTTCTAGCTTTGCCTCTTCATCAACTTTGAGTTTACCTGGATTATCTTCATCATTTTTCAAACGATAATGTGTTACTACAGCACATTCTTTAGCAAATCCTTCAGCGTTTTTTTCTTCTGCTTCAAAATAACTTTTGGGTACAAAAATCGGAAAATAAGCATTTTGGTGTCCGGTTGCTTTAAACCTCATATCTAATTCGGCTTGTAATTTTTCCCAAATAGCATATCCGTAGGGTTTTATCACCATACATCCGCGAACTCCTGAATTCTCTGCCAAATCGGCTTTTACTACTAGTTCGTTATACCATTTTGAATAATCTTCGGCTCTTGTTGTAATACTTTTACTCATAAAATATAAAATTGGTACAAAATTTGTTATATATTTCTAAAATCAAATTAATTTATTTATCTGGCTAATGATAAAAAATTGATAAACGCCGACACAAAATTTATATCGGCTCTAACAGAAATATCTGACAAATCTAACTATTTTTGTATTGTCCAACAATAAAATATTATACTTATGCTCAAGAATAACTCATCTTATCGAATATTAACCCATTTTTTGGGCGTTTTAGGCCTTGTCTCACTGGCTTCTTGCTCTTCTACACAAGGGTTTTATGATGCTGACGGAATTTATACTGATCAGCCAATGAAAGTTGACACTCAACCTGTTGATTATGCCTCCTATTTTGACGAAATGAAACAAGAGGCAGATAGCTATGAATACATCATCAATTCTGACGAATATTTTGCTAATGCGGCGCCAAACAGTTATGGCGGTTGGGGCGAACAAACCGATGACACCCATATTTATATCCACAACAACATGAATTGGGGCTGGAACTGGGGAATGGGTTATTACAACGGCTGGGGATATCCTGGTTGGGGCTTTGGCTGGGGTTACGGCTGGGGATGGTATTCACCATACTATTGGCACTCACCTTTTTACTGGAATTATCCAAGATATGCTTACCGTGATGTATCGAGAAGCGCATACCATAGAGGTACCAGCCGATCTGTTTATACGCAAAACACTTCTGCTATTCGCAACACTCGTAGTTTGCGTTCGAGAAGCTTATCTAGCAACCGATTAGTGTTACCTAGTAGAGAGATATCAACTTCTAGTACACGTACGGTGCGCAAACCAATATCAAGAAACACTATCAATCGTACTAATAGAGAGAGTAGAAACCAATCGATTAGAACAAATACAAACAGAAGCAGAAACTACAGTCCGTCTCGCTCTATCAACAGCGGAAGCTCAAGAAGTATGGGTAGCGGAATTTCTAGAGGGTCTAGCAGAAGTAGATAACAAAAAAAAAACGATAAACCATGATAAAAAGAACATTTTTAATAGGCAGCTTATTACTTGGTATCGGTAATATGAATGCACAAGAACTTATGCCTGGGGAAGGTTTGCAATATGCTAATCCTTTCCAAACTGGCAGCGCAAGATTTAATGCCATGAGTGGCTCTTTTGGGGCTATTGGTGGCGATATTTCGAGCATCCACATCAATCCGGCTGGTAGCGCGGTTAATGTAGCCAATTATGCTACTGGCGGACTCAATTTGAATATGGAAAATAATTTGGGCAGCTATTTGGGCAATGAAAAAACTGCCAAACGCACCAATTTTGATTTGAGCAACGTTGGCGTTGTTTTTAATTTTGAAAGCCAAAACCCTGAGCAAAGTCTCAAAAAAACAACTTTGGGCTTCGATGTTTCTAGCGATAGTTTTATGGATAGAAATATCAAATTCAAAGGCATGAACCAAAACTCTGTTAGCAATTATTTTTTACAGCATGCTAACAATGGTTATAACGGAGGCGCTGTACCTATCGGAATCATAGAAAATCAAAATTTATCTATCGGAGATTTGTATGCCAACCTCAACGGTGACCCTAACGGATTTTCTGCACAACAAGCACTTTTAGGTTTTCAGTCATATTTATTAGATTATGACAATGGCAGTTATGTAAGCAATATGGCTAATGGCCCATATTTGCAAGAACATGCTACCTACAATCGTGGCACCAACAACAAAATTACCGCTAATTTGGCTTTTGATTTTGACAACCGTTTTTATGTCGGTGCTAATCTTAATTTTCATACTGTTGACCGTCGTTCGACCAAAGAAGTTTATGAAAGTACAGATGGTAGCGCAACCAATGGCGTAACAGAGTTGCTCTTCACCAACGATTTATACACCTATGGCAACGGATTTTCGTTTAATATCGGGGGTATGGCAAAAATTACCGAAGAGCTTAGAGCAGGGCTTTCTTACCAATCACCCACTTGGTATAGCCTCAATGACGAATTTGAACAATTTATGGAAACCATTGTTGCTGTAAATGGCGAATCCGAATATGTAGATGCTTCGCCTTATGTGATTACTTTATACGACAAATACCGCCTCAAAACTCCGGGTAAAGTCAACGCTAGTTTGGCCTATGTATTTGACCACCACGGATTGATTAACATCGATTATTCTCGCACCGATTACAGCGCTATGAAATATGGCAAAGATGACGAATTTGCACTTATCAACAGTTTTTACGAAAACCAAATGCAGGCATCAAACGAAGTGCGAATTGGTGGAGAATACCGCATCAAAGCATGGAGCCTGAGAGGTGGTTATCGTTGGCAACAAAGCCCGTACAAAGACAAAGAGATGATGGACGACTTGTTTGGAATATCAGCAGGTTTGGGGTATAGTTTTGGCAACAAACGCATTGACTTAGCTTATACCTACATGCAACAAGAATACGGTGCATCGATGATATCTTCTGG
>JBFHGP010000104.1:0-6363 GCA_041583035.1 Flavobacterium sp. | reverse complement strand
GTTGCCTTTGTCCATACCATAAGCCAATGCTGCTGCAGTAGGCTCGTTGATGATACGTCTTACTTTCAAACCTGCAATTTCGCCAGCTTCTTTCGTCGCCTGACGTTGTGCATCGTTAAAATAAGCCGGTACCGTAATAACCGCCTCAGAAACAGTTTGTCCTAAATAGTCTTCGGCAGTTTTTTTCATTTTTTGCAAAATCATTGCCGATAATTCTTGTGGTGTGTACAAGCGTCCGTCGATATCAACACGCGGCGTATCGTTGTCACCTTTGGCTACTTTGTAAGCCACATTTTCTGATTCTTTTTGTACACCAGAAAATTTTTCTCCCATAAAACGTTTGATAGACGCAATGGTTTTTGTTGGGTTAGTAACTGCCTGACGTTTTGCAGGGTCACCAACTTTAATTTCTCCGCCTTCAACAAAAGCGATTACAGAGGGTGTTGTTCTTTTTCCTTCTGCATTTGGGATAACTACCGGTTCGCTTCCTTCCATTACAGAAACACAAGAGTTGGTAGTTCCTAAATCAATTCCAATTATCTTACTCATAATTTATAATGTTTTTTTCAGATTCAATAGTTAATCATTAATTACTCGATTTGTATTGGTCAATCTTTATGCCAATGCCTTTTTTGGATGTTTTTTTTGACAATTTACTGACAGCTTGTCATATTTTGCTTAAAAAATGACGCAGATAGGTGGCGATTCACTTGACAAATTTGCCAAAATAATGACAGAAGTATTAACATAAAGATTGGGTAATCTGTATTGCATATCAAGCATATTTGACTATCTTCGTGAAAAGATATTTAGACTAAAGATATGGGGTACATTTCAGTATTTGATATGTTAAAAATCGGCGTAGGACCATCGAGTTCTCACACACTTGGACCGTGGCGCGCCGCTGAGCGTTTTCTGCAAGAAATCAAATCTAACGGATGGTTTGATAAGGCCGAAAATCTCAAAATAGATTTGTATGGCTCGCTGTCATTAACTGGCGTTGGGCATGCGACAGACCTTGCCGTGATGTTAGGCTTGAGCGGTACCGACCCCGAATATGTACCTGTCGAAGATATCGATGCAATTGTTGATGCTATCAAAACCACTCATCAGTTGCAATTGGGGGGAGAAAAAACTATCGATTTTGTACCCAAAGTACAGATAGTTTTCAACAAAGATTTTTTGCCTTATCATGCCAACGGACTTACTTTTTCGGTTTGGGATGATACCAGCGAATACCAGTCGACTTTTTACTCCGTTGGTGGCGGATTTGTGGTGAAAGAAGGCGAAGAAGATGTTGCGCCCAACGAACAAGATGGGAAAGTGCCTTATCCGATAGACACGGCACAAGATATTCTGACCCATGCACTCAACAACAACCAATCGATTTCGGACGTGGTTACCCAAAACGAAATTGTTTTTCGCTCTAATGATGAGGTCGATGCCGAGTTGCTCAGGGTGTGGAATACCATGATAGAGTGCATATACACTGGCTGTCATACCGAGGGCGTTTTGCCAGGCGGACTCAAAGTGCGTCGTAGAGCGTATGATATGTATCAAAATCTAAAAGGAGAAAAACCTTATCAAAATACACAAGAATGGATAGCGTCTATCCGAAAAACGAAAGTATATTTTAGACAAATTCTCAAATGGGTAAGCTGCTTTGCATTGGCAGTAAACGAAGTAAATGCTGCGCTTGGTCGTGTAGTGACTGCACCTACCAATGGCAGCGCTGGTGTGATTCCGGCAGTATTGACGTATTATTTGGTTATAGAAAACCACAAAGCGGGCGATAAAGAAATTGTGCAATTTCTCAAAGTAGCTGGTGTTGTGGGGAGTGTATTCAAAAAAAGAGCTACTATATCGGCGGCGATGGGTGGTTGTCAGGCAGAGATTGGCGTGTCTTCGGCGATGGCTGCTGCAGGTTTATGTGAACTCATGGGAGGGAGCCCAGAGCAGGTGCTGATTGCTGCAGAGATTGCTATGGAACATCACTTGGGGCTTACTTGCGACCCTATCGGCGGATTGGTGCAAATACCGTGTATCGAGCGCAACTCGATGGGGGCAATCAAAGCTATTAATGCCGCAGAGCTAGCTTTGGATACCAACCCGCAAAATGTAAAAGTGCCATTAGACAAGGTGATTGACACCATGTGGCAAACTGCACAAGATATGAACAATAAGTACAAAGAAACCTCAGAAGGCGGCTTGGCTGTAGCGGTAAATTTGGTTGATTGTTAGTTTTTCTTCTTCTTTCTGAAAAATCGAATGATGAAAGGCGTAACAAGTTCTGCAATAATACCTCCAACAATTACTGAGCATATAAGAATTAACCAATTATTCATAAAAATTATATTTTACCACGAACTAACCATTTTCCAATTTTTCTCCCAACATACAATCGGCAAAATTTATCACAGTTGTACTCACTGTTGAATCATCACTACTACAAGCGACAAAACCAGTTGCCAGTAACGCCATGCCAAAAATACTAAAAATTACTTTTTTTAATTGTGTCATAACTTTAAAATGTTGTGCAGTCTTTTTTGCAGTGTTAAAAACCACCGCACGAGAGGGCTCGTACGGCGGGGGTGTAATCATAAATGTCATATAATGAGAAAGTAATCTAAGACTAACATTCCGATTATTAATACAAGAATAGTCATTCCTACGCTTATTAATCTATTTTTTAACTTTTCAGTTTCTCCTTTTTTATACAACCATATAAAATATACTGTCATCAAAATAAACAATAGGACTATAAGTTCGAGTAGAAACTCTTTTATCAGTTCAAACATAATATTGGTTTTATTTAATACAATCGTTATAATTATTTTCCTCTACCGGAATTTTGTTTGTAATAGGTTTTGCAGACATTGAAGGATTCATTGTTTCTGTTTCAGTACTCTCTGTTGTAGCGTTATCATCACTACTACAAGCAACAAAACCAGTGGCTAATAACGCCATGCCAAAAATACTAAAAATTGTTTTCTTGAATAATTTCATAATTTAAAATGTTGTGCAGTCTTTTTTCTTATTTTTTCAACTGCGATTAATTGTTTTTTTTGCTTTTTTTCGATTTGCATACAGCACAGTTTTTTCATTGTTTCGGAATTTTTAGAGCTGCCCGGGTAGCATTTGTTTCATGGCAAATATGAAAAGGATTGAAATAATCGCAGGGAAGAATCGTCACGATTTTAAAAAATTGACGATTTTTCTCTCTAATTGACGATTTTTCCCTTCGGGTTTAAGTAGGTTTTTGGTGGTTAATGTATTGTAATTTAGCTCCTTGTGTTTTTTTGATGCGTTGATTTTGTTTTTTTGTATATTTGTTGGCTAATAAGTGATTAATTGATTGTTGTGCTCAAAAAAGGCTATTTTTTTCTTTTGTTATTGACGATTTTTCCGTTTACTTTTTGTGTTTTTGGACAAAGTACGTCAGATTCGTACCAAAAACTCTGGGAAGTGATTGCGGCAGACAGCACCAACGAGCAAAAAAAACTACACTTTTTGGAGGTCTATTACCGCAAAGCGCAGATAGAAAATAATATTTTTGAAGAATATCGTGCCTTAGAAAAAAAATCTTTTTTAGTGCCTTTTGATGACGCAGTTTTACTGCTCGATAAGATGCGTCCGCTGGTAGAAAAAATTCCTAACGATAGCCTGAAAGGCGATTTCTTGAATAGGGGAGCGGTTTTACATTACGATAATCGTTTTTATAGTGAAGCGTTAGATTTTGCTATTGAGTCAGAGAGGCTTAATCAAGAAATAAATAGTTTTTATAGCTTAAATTTTGTTCGAATCACTATTGGCAATATTTATTACCACACCCGCGACTATGATAAGGCAGCCATATACTTTACTCAGGCAAAAGAGTATTATCAAACAAGTACTGATTATAATCACCGCAGAGGGTATGTTGTCGCACTATACAGTTTGGGCAAAACATATCTACGGTTGGGTGATGCAAACCTTATGTCGGCAACTATAGCTGAGAGTAGGCAGGTGGTCAGTCAGTTAAAGTCTGCACATCAGTTGTTAGAAAAAGCTTATTTAGATTACTTACAAGGAGGTTTGTTTTACTTACAAAACAACAATGAGCAAGCAAAGCAATATTTTGCACAGGCATTGCCGGTTGTTCAACAAAACGGTGATTTTACCAATGAGCATGTCATTTATTTGTACTTGGGTAAAATCGCTTGGCGACAAAACCAAAAGAGTGAAGCCGTCAAGTATTTCAATAAAATAGATGCCCTTTTCCGTCAAAAAGATTTTTTGAATTATGAGTTGCGCGAAGCATACGAATACCTTATGGCTTATTATAAAGAAACGGGTAACCTCGAGCAACAATTGTATGCTACTGAAAGCCTGATTGCGCTCAATAAACAATTTGAGCGAGAGCAGCAATCCATTACCAAAACTTTACATCAAGAGTTGGATACCAAAAAATTAGAGGCGCAAAGAGAACAGTTAAAATCGGTTTTGCAAACTAACCAAAAAACAACCAATCTCTGGTTAGGCTTGTTGGGGGTAGGTTTGGTAGGAATATTGTGGTATGCCTACCGGCAGTATAGAGCCAAAAAAAGATTAAAAATCAAGTTTGATGAGTTGGTAAACAAAATAAAAACATCTGAGCAAAATATAACCAAACAAGTAGCAATAATTACTCCAGAAATCGACGCAGAATCGGTAAAAAAGGCTAAAAATAGAGAGCCTATTGCAGTAAAAGCAACCGAGGTAAGATTGTTGAACAAGTTGGAAAAATTCGAAAGCGAAAAAGACTATCTCAAACCAGTAAAATTAGAAGAGCTGGCACAGCAGTGGGGCACCAACCGCAGTACGTTGTCTTCGCTCATCAATACGCACAAGGGTAGTTTTAATGCCTATATAAACAAGCTGCGCATCGAGCAATTGATGATAGATTTAAAAAATCAAAAAGACCTCAGAAAGCTATCGTTGACAGCGTTGGCTAATCAATATGGTTTTGCGAATGCCAAGTCGCTGACAACACATTTCAAAGCACAAACCGATTTGCCACCTACTTATTTTATGAATCAATTAGACGTAGAAGGGGTTTAATTTTTTGTGTCAAAAATGCCGCTATTGTTTTGAAATTTACTCAGTTATCGTTTTCAAAGTATTGTACACAGGTTCTATATAAGATGATTAAATAAATTTTCGATAAATACTTGCGCTTTTTTGTATAACTTTACCTTTTCCAAATCAAAACGAATAAAATGTCAGTAGCAAAAAAAGATTACAAAGTGGTTACAACCAAGTCGTTGTTTGATATGAAAGCCAATCGAGAAAAAATATCGATGCTTACCGCTTATGATTATACTATGGCGAAAATTGTAGACGCCTCTGGGGTAGATGTGATATTGGTTGGTGATTCTGCTAGCAATGTGATGGCGGGTCACGAGACTACTTTGCCAATAACTCTCGACCAGATGATTTATCACGCAGCATCGGTGGTGCGTGCAGTAGATAGGGCTTTGGTCGTGGTAGATTTGCCCTTTGGTACTTACCAGTCAGACCCTAAAACAGCTTTGCATTCGGCCATCCGCATCATGAAAGAGAGTGGGGCACATGCTATAAAAATGGAAGGCGGAAAAGAAATTAAAGATGGTATCAAAAAAATAATTGGCGCCGGAGTGCCAGTGATGGGGCATTTGGGACTCACACCGCAGTCGATCTACAAATTTGGGACTTATACCGTGAGGGCCAAAGAAGAGCAAGAAGCGCAAAAACTACTTGAAGACGCAAAAATGCTCGAAAAAATTGGTTGTTTTGCAATCGTGCTCGAAAAAATTCCGGCAGCATTGGCACAGCAAGTTGCTGAGTTGGTCAATATACCAGTTATCGGTATTGGCGCAGGCGCAGGTGTTGATGGGCAGGTGTTGGTTATTCATGACATGATAGGCATGACACATGAGTTTAACCCGCGTTTTTTGCGTAGATACCTCAATTTGTATGAAGAGATGACGCAGGCCATCGGGCAATATGTAGAGGATGTAAAAAGCAGTGATTTTCCTAACGATAGCGAACAGTATTAGACTGTTAATGAAACAATTAAAAAGCCGTGAATTATTGATTTGCGGCTTTTTTGTGTTTTGGTATGGGTAATGTAAGTTGTCAAATGTCAGATAAATTGTTGGTTTGTCCAACGTAGTATTTAGAAGAAGTATTGCTAAATAAAATATAAGTAAAAAACATAATTGGTTAAAATGAAAAAACCTCCTCAAAGTGAGAAGGTTTTGTCGGGGTGGCAGGATTCGAACCTGCGACCTTCCCGCCCAGCGGGACGCGATTATTGTTGGTAAAACCCAATATCATTAAGAAAACGCTTAGCACCTCTTTTTT
>JBFHGP010000103.1:0-6490 GCA_041583035.1 Flavobacterium sp. | reverse complement strand
GTTATTTGCAATCTTAGATTTGATGCCTATTCTAGGACAACAATCACACCTAAAACTAGCCCTTAACGCCAGCAAACACAAGATATTGGTGTTTATGTATTTTATGATTGTGATGTCGATTGTACTCGGTACGTTGATGTACATGATTGAAGGCGGGCACAATGGTTTTACTGATATCCCCAATAGTATTTATTGGTGTATAGTAACAATGACCACGGTGGGTTATGGCGACATTTCGCCTGTCACTTATCTTGGCAAAACCATTGCTTCGTTTATTATGATTATGGGATATGGTATTATCGCAGTGCCTACAGGTATTGTAACTGCCGAGTATTCTAACCTAAAATACAACAACCCAGAGCTCGAAAGAAAAAGAGTTTGCCCCAATTGCACCTCTTTTATCTACGATATGGAGGCAAAATATTGCTGCAATTGTGGTAACGAACTTCCGCCGGTAAAAAAAAGACCAAAAAATGAATAATCTCATCGTTGTTTTAGGCCCTACTGCTATCGGTAAAACCGCCAAAGCAATTGAGCTAGCAAAACATTTTGGCTGCGAAATCATCTCTGCAGATAGTCGACAATTTTACCGCGAGATGAGCATTGGTACCGCTGTGCCTTCCCAAGAAGAGTTGCAAGCTGCCAAACATCATTTTATACAGCATTTGTCTATACATGAGCATTATTCTGTTGGCCGTTTTGAAAGCGATGCTATCGAGCGCTTAGACCAATTGTTTTCTCAAAATCACACCCAAATAATGGTTGGTGGTTCTGGGTTATACATCGATGCTGTCACCAAAGGATTAGACGAATTCCCTAATGTTAATCAATCAATTAAAAATTATATTCAAGAAAAATATGACCAATTAGGGCTTGAGTATTTGCAAAAAGAACTAGCGCAAAGAGACAATGTTTTTTATACTGAGGTTGCTCAAAAAAATCCGCAAACACTACAAAACCCACAACGAATGATGCGTTATGTAAGCGTTTGTATGGCAGAGAACAAACCTTATTCTAGCTACCTGAACAGTCAAAAAAACACCCGAAATTTTACTCCTTTTTACGTCGGACTCACTGCCGAAAGAGAGGTGGTTTATGACCGTATCAATCGACGCGTAGATATTATGATGAACCAAGGATTACTCAAAGAAGCCGAAACATTGTATCCGTACAAAGAAAATAATGCCTTACAAACCGTAGGTTACCGTGAGTTATTTGATTTTTTTGAAGGTAAACTTTCGCTCGAAGAAGCCATAGACGACATCAAGAAAAACACCCGAAGGTTTGCCAAAAGACAACAAACATGGTTCAAACGTAACCCATCAACACAATGGTTTGATTATGATGCGCCTATTTCAGAGATATTAAACAAATTATCTATTGAATAAGCTACTCTTTATTCACAAATTTGACCAAATCTTTGTTGTTGCCATACAATACCAACAAATCGTCACATTCGAGCACCATATCGGGTTTAGGAATACCAAGTACCTCAGTAACTATAGCGTTTTTTGTCAAAAAATTGCCTTGACGTTGTTTGATTGTTGTGAGCAACAACACATTGTAGTTTTTAGCAAAATTTACATCTTTCACTGTTTTTCCGACCAATTTTGTAGGAGTTTTTATTTCTACCACACTATGGTCTTTGTTGAGTTCGAAAGAATCGACTGTGCCTTTCATGTAGAATTTTTTTGCCCAACGCTCTGCAGATTCTTGCTCCGGACGTACAATTTCGTCTACCCCGATTGCTCTAAGCACATTTTCGTGTAAAGGATTAATCGATCGACTAATCAATCGTTTGACACCCAAATTTTTGAACAAAGCCGAGCACATCACATTCACCCCTTGATTTTCACCAATACAAACCATCACAATATCAGTATTTTGCAAAGGCAAATCAGACACTGTTTCTTCGTCAGTAGCATCCATACAAATGGTATGTGTAATGCGCTCTTTATACGCAACAATTTTTTCCATACGGGCATCTATACCGATCACCTCGTTGCCTTGCTGTGTCAATTTTTCAGCCAAAGAAGAACCAAAGTTTCCGAGTCCGATAATGATAAATTTCATCTCTTTATATTTTTAATTAATCATAATTTCATCTGTTGGATAATGATAATTGAGTTTTCGCACTTGTTTAAAAAACGCAATCATAATCGTCAACATAGTTACCCTACCTATAAACATCATAGATATCAAAACTAGTTTGCTAGGATCAGCCAAATCACCAGTAATACCGATAGTTAAACCAACTGTACTATAAGCCGAAAAACTTTCGAAAATGATTTGTAAAAGCGAAAAACGATGTTCAAAATGAGCAATTGCCAATACACCAAAACCAATTACCACCAACGATAAAGTCATGGTTGCAAATGCTCTACGCACCGAAATATCAGCGATTTCGCGTCGAAAAACCTCAATATTGTTTTTTCCTTTGGCTAAGTTAATGAAATTGAGCGTAGCAATGGCAAATGTACTTGTTTTGATACCACCACCAGTCGACGCCGGCGACGCACCTACCCACATCAAAAAAATGATAATAATGATAGACGAAAAGTGTAAGTTTCCAAAATCGATGGTGTTAAAACCCGCAGTACGTGGTGTTGTGGCTGTGAATAACGCTGTCACTATTTTGCCCCAACCGTCATGATTGGCAAACGAATGGTTATATTCTTTGATCAATAAAATAATTGTACCAAAAGCTACCAAAAAACCGGTGGTCATCAGGTTGATTTTGCTGCTCAATGTAAGCACCCATGGCTTACAACTGACTTCTTTAAAGAAAAACCATAAAAAGTATCGTTTGATGATATATTTGACATATCTCAACACATTAATCACAATCGGGAAACCCAATCCGCCAAAAATAAACAAACAAATCAGGCAGAGTTGTAAATAATAGTTGTTGACAAAACCAGCTTGCATCATTCCGTCTGGCAAATTAGAAAATCCTGCATTACAAAAGGCCGAAATTGCATGAAAAATAGCAAAAAACAAGCGATCCAAAATATTGGGCATCACCGCTGTATCGACTGAAAAAAAGATAAAAATCGCCCCGATAATTTCTACAATAAATGTGATAGATAAAATGTATTTGATAGTCGAAAAAACATCGCCAATCTTACCCGGACTAGTAATATCGCTCAACGCTAATTGATTTTCAAAAGAAGCTCCTCCTTTAAAAAAATAACTAAAATAACTCGCAAAAGTAAGAATACCCAGACCACCTGCTTGTATGAGTAATAATAAAACGGTTTGCCCAAGCTGCGTAAAAGTTTCGTTTACATTCACCACTGACAACCCAGTTACACAAACGGCGCTGGTCGATGTAAACAACGCATCTATAAAACTTAGCCCGCCGTAGGTAGCGTTGGGGAGCATCAACATAAAAGCCCCGAGCAATATCAGAAAAATAAAGCTGACGATAAAAAGCTGTGCTGGGTTGAGTACTGAGCGTTTGTAATTGATGCGCGGTGTAGCCAGCTCCCTTATCACTTTGAGAATAACTGCATACCTTATCCAATCGGTGGGATGAATACTGCTAAAAGTGTATTGTTTATAGATACAAAAGAGTATAAAAACTATGCTGATTACGTCAAAGGTAAACACCTTTGGGATAACTTTTTTCTTTTCAAACAAGTATTTACCAACGGTAGAAAAAATTCCTAGTGAGAGTAAAATAGTGTAAAAAACAAGAATCTCTTGCTGAATGATGTTGGTTAATTGATAACCATAATCGAGAATCAACACGACAATCGCTAAGACACTCAAGCCAAATAGTAATTTGGGTAGATATTTACTGATAATTTTAGATAACATGAAATGGAGTATTAGTTTGAATAATTTTTAGAAAAAATCATTCATCTATCCACTCATAAAAGACGGCTTGTTGGGTGTCACAACATTTATTTTTTTCATTTCAATTTTCAAAAGTAATAGAAATTCGCATCCAAACCATAGTTTTTCTGCAAATATTTGTGTTTAGATCAGAAACATAACTTACCATTCGTTGACCTTGTTGGCATCCAATTTTAAAAAAATAAATAGCATGATGGTAAACGCTATCAAACTAGAACCTCCGTATGAGAAAAAAGGCAAGGGTACGCCAATGGTAGGAAAAAGCCCAATAAGCATAGATATATTTAAGAAAAAGTGGGTAAACAAAAAAACTGCTACGCCATATCCATAAATTCTAGGGAAACGAGTTTTTTGAGATTCGGCCAAATAAATAATCCGTAACAACAAAGCCACAAACATACCTATGACAGCCAACGAGCCAACAAACCCCCACTCTTCACCTACGGTGGTAAAAATATAATCTGTGTGTTGCTCAGGCACAAAACCGCCTTTGGTTTGCGTACCTTCGAGAAAACCACGACCAAACCATCCGCCAGAGCCAATGGCGATTTTGGATTGATTAAGGTTATAACCCTCTTTTTTGAGGTCTACATCTTTGCCAAACAACACATCAATACGCTCTTTTTGATGAGGCTCGAGCACCTCGTCATACACATAATCTACCGAAAAAACAAAACCACTCATCACTACAGCGAGTATCAAATACACAAAAGGATTGCGATGTATAGACTTGTTCAAAAAATAATGTGCTACCATGGCCAAAAGTGTAAATCCAACCAAATATTCTGGATTAATAATTAGCGAGAGTAAAAACAAAGCAATAGCGATAACCCCTGTGAGTAGATACCATGACGGCAAGCCTTCTCGATAGAGTACTATAAATAGTGCCATAAATATCATGGCAGAGCCTGCATCGGGTTGAAGCAAAATCAACAAAACCGGAAAAATAATGATACCAATGCCAAAAGCCTGCTCTTTGATGGTTTCGAAATGTGTTTGTGTATCAGTGATATATTTTGCCAACAACAAAGCTACTGCAGTTTTCATAAACTCAGAGGGTTGCAAACCAAATCCTGCAAATTGATACCAATTGGTTTGTCCTTTTATAGTTTTACCAAAAACAAAAAGCCCCATTAATGCAACAATACCAACACCGTAAAAAACAGCTGAATATTTCTCGTAAAACTTAGCATCTAGCGATAACAACACCACAATCAATGGCACACAAAGAATGATAAACAAGAGCTGCTTGCCATAAATCTGATCCAAATCAAAAATACTGGTAGGCTCTAGCGGCAGTGAAGCCGAATAAATATTGAGCCATCCTGCAAAAACCAATAATGCGTAGAGCAATACGCAAAACCAGTCGAGGTTTTGAATCACACTTTGGTTGGATAATTGTTTAGTTTTTGCCACCGAATAATTGAATTTGTCGATTAAACGCCTTAGAAACTTCTTTTTGCAACTTTTCTTTCTCTTTTATCTTTGCTTCAATTTGATCTTTGACCGCATAGTTGTCTTCCAAACTACCTTCGAGCATTCTTTTTTCGAGGTCGGTACGGGTGATTTCGCCATTGATGTATTGCTCAACCATTAATGTTGATATCGGCCCTGCCCATGTAGCCCCAAACCCACCATTTTCAATAAATACACAAATTACTATTTTTGGGTCGTTTTTGGGTGCAAAAGATACAAATACTGAGTGGTCTTTGAGTTTGGTTTTTTCGCCTTCAAAAGTAATAAAGTTCTCTACTGTACCTGTTTTACCACAAATATCGATGCCCTCAACTTGTAAACGGCGAGCAGTACCTGTTTTGTACACCTGATGCAAACCTTCGATTACTGGCGAGAAATATTGCGTATCGATTGTTGTCGATTTTTTTTGTACAAAACTTCTGTCAATATTTTTTCCTTCGATAGATTTGATGATGTGTGGAGTGTAATAATAACCTTGATTGGCCACCGCACATACTGCATTAGCCAATTGAATAGGCGTTACCTCGACTTCGCCCTGCCCAATGGCATTAGATATCGTTGTAGTACCTCCCCAAGAACCTCTCGGATACCAGCGGTCATAATAGTCGGCATCTGGGATACGCCCCCTTTGACCAATAGGCAAATCGTAACCCCAAAAGTCGCCAAAACCAAAGCTACGGAGGTGGCTATGCCATGTTTCCATACCCATTTTGGCGTTGCTAAATTTACTGATAATTTTGCGGTAAGTTTGACTAAAATAGGTATTGCAAGACAAAGCAATAGCGTTGTGCAAATCCCAACTTCCGGCGTCGTGACAACCCATAAAAGCTCCGGGAGCATAGTAAAAACCATGGCTACAAGCAAATGACGAATGTGTATCTATCACCTCTTCCTGCAGGCCGATAAGCCCTGTAAAAATCTTGAACGGAGACCCTGGCGCATAACTCCCTTGCAGGCTACGGTTAAACATTGGCTGGCCAGCGCGCCCTTCTATTTCAATATAATTTTTGGAACGGTTGCGCCCTACCATTAACCCTGGGTCGTAATATGGTGCGGTAACCAATGCTAAGATTTCGCCCGTTTTTGGTTCGATTGCAACAATACCTCCACGTTTATTTTTCATCAATTGCTCGCCATAAGCTTGCAGTTGAGC
>JBFHGP010000102.1:0-6580 GCA_041583035.1 Flavobacterium sp. | reverse complement strand
GGTCTAATTTATTAAAAACTTTTTGAATAGCAGCCTGATATCTCGCTTGTGATCTCACTACCGATCCTGAGGCTGGTGCTGATGCATCTGGTGGCGAAGCCAATCTAAATTTGACTAAGTCAAAATTCATCAACATATAACTGTATGCCCCCATGTTTCTTGGCTCTTCTTGTGCCCACACATAATCGTTGGCGTTTGGATAACTGTCAATAATCGCTTTGATTTTTTCGTTATCTAACGGAAAAAGCTGTTCTATTCTTACAAATGCGATATCATTTCGCTCTTGGCTTTCTCTTTCTGCAATCAAATCATAGTAGAATTTGCCTGACACAAACACCAATGTTTTTACAGCATTTTTGTCTGCAACTGCTGCATCATCAATTACTGTTTGAAAATTTCCGTTTATCAAATCGTCTTTTGAGGATACTGCTTTTGGATGTCTGAGCAAACTCTTTGGTGACATCACCACCAACGGTTTTCTAAAATTCGTTTTCATTTGTCTTCTCAACAAGTGAAACTGGTTGGCAGGTGTAGTCGTATTGACTACATACATATTATGGTTGGATGTCAATTGTAAAAATCTTTCTAATCTGGCTGATGAGTGCTCGGCACCTTGATGCTCATAACCATGTGGCAACAACATCACAATACCGTTTTGATTGCCCCATTTGTCTTCACCAGACGATACGTATTGATCAGTAATAATCTGTGCCCCGTTAGAGAAATCTCCAAACTGAGCTTCCCAAATAGTCAATGCTTGTGGGTTGGTCAATGCATATCCGTATTCAAAACCTAAAACTGCATACTCAGACAATAACGAGTTATAAATACGCATTTGTCCGTTTTGTTGTTTGAGGTCGTTGAGGGCTATGTAGCTCTCTTCTGTATCTTCTGTTTTGACAACGGCATGGCGGTGAGAAAAAGTACCTCTCTCTACATCTTGTCCAGAAAAACGCACATCAAAACCTTCTGAAATCAATGTTCCGTATGCTAATAATTCTCCCATTGCCCAATCCAAACGATCTTTTTCATAATACATCGCTTTGCGGTCGGCGGTGAGTTTTTGTGTTTTTCTAAGAAATTTTTTTCCTTCGGGCAGGGTTGTAATCACAGCGGCAACTTCATCCAACAACTCACTATCTACGTTGGTTGTGTATGACTGCAACATGGTTTTTCTGTCAGCAATTTGATAATTTTCCCATTCATTTTGCATAAAAGGGATAACCGTTGCTTTGTCACTTGCACGGGCCGCTTCGAGGTTTTGCTCGAGTAATTCTTTATAGTCGCTTTCGATAATAGTGGCTTCTTGCTCGGTAATCACACCGCTCTCGATAAGCTTTTGGGTGTATTGTACTGTAACTTTTTGATGTTTAGAAATCAATTTGTACAACAATGGTTGGGTAAACTTAGGTTCGTCCCCCTCATTATGTCCATATTTTCTATAACCAATCAGGTCGATAAACACATCTTCGTTGAAACGATTGCGGTATTCCAAAGCAAACAAAAATGCTTTGACAGCTGCTTCTGTATCATCGGCATTCACGTGAACTACTGGTGCGCCGACAACTTTAGACACATCGGTACTATAAACACTGGTGCGTGCATCGGTATTATTGGTGGTAAAACCTACTTGATTATTGAGTACAATATGTATTGTACCGTTTGTTTTATAAGCTCTTAGTCCTGCCATTTGTACAATCTCATAGACTATCCCTTGGGCAGCAACAGCGGCGTCTCCGTGTATGGCAATTGGCAATACCTCAGCAGGGTTTTCTGCGTGATATTTGTCTTGCAACGCGCGAGAAACACCTTCTATCACCGCACCAACAGTCTCTAAATGAGACGGGTTGGGTGCTAAGTTTATTTTTATATTTTTACCGCCAAAATCCGCTTGGGTCGAGTAGCCTAAGTGATATTTTACATCTCCATCAAACGAGTCTGCTACATCGGCATAATCTTTTCCGTCAAATTCTGTAAAAATATTTTTTGGAGATTTGTTAAAAATATTCGCCAAAATATTCAATCGTCCGCGGTGAGCCATCCCCACAACCACCTCTTTCACGCCCGACTGTGCCGCTGCGCCAAAAAGCTGATTCATCGCTGGGATAACTGCTTCTAGACCTTCGATAGAAAATCTTTTTTGCCCTACATATTTGGTATGAAAAAAGTTTTCGAAAGCGCTAGATTTAATCAACTGTCCCAATACTTCTTTTTGCGTATCGGCAGACAAATTTGCTTTATCTTTTTCGAAATAGGCTGATACCCAATCGATTTTTTCTTGATTATCTGTATGCTCAAACTCTACACCAACAGTACCGCAATACACTTTTTGCAAGTGATCTACAATCTCTTTTAGCGTAGCTTTGTTGAGGTGAATCATTTGTGAAGCCTCAAAAACAGTATCCAAATCGCTGTCACTCAATCCAAAATTTGTGATAGATAAATCTGGATGGTTTGCTATTTCACGTTTTTTTAATGGGTTGATTTGGCTAAGTAAGTGGCCATATCGGCGATAAGCACTGATTAATCTGATTACATCAAATTCTTTTTGCAGATGCACATCGTTTACACCTTGCATCAATTCATCTACCGAACCATTGTATTCGTTGGCAAAATCATAGCCTTGAAAAAAGGCTCTCCAACTAGGCTCTACACTGTCTGGGCTTTGTAAATACTGGTCATACAAATCTGCAAAGAATGCAGTGTGAGCTGCGTTTAAAAAGGAAAATCTATCCATAGTTTTGTCTTAAAGACACTTTATTGTTTGTATTTAAAATTACTACAAATTTACAATACTTTATTTATTCTACCATATACTTTTGCATAGTTTTAAACAAGCATTTGGTATCATCAAAAATAGCTATTTTTTTTTGAGAATATGACAAAAATAATTCGTTAAAATAAAAATTTGTTAAAAATAAAGTGAATATTCAAAACTGAGTCAACAAAAATTGTCGAAAATGCAGTAAAAAAAGCGCAAATTGAGCGCATTTGATAGCTTTTTTTCGGATTTATTAGCAAAAAAATGCGTTTAAATAAAAAACAATACAGCCAATCCGACAAAAACAACTACTTGAAAATATTTCAGAAACAACTGAAATTTTTCATTTTCGCGGATAAATTCGGTAAATCTAGCTGCCAAAATAGCGTAAAGCGAAAAAATAATCAAGGCTTGTAGCATAAAAATAATGCCCATCAAAAAAATTTGTCCTTTGATATTTTCGTTCGTTAAATCGATAAAATTAGGGATAACCGCCAAAAAAAACATCAATACTTTAGGGTTGGTAATGTTCATGACCAACCCTTGCAGGGTATTCTCTAACGGATATTTTTTTGATGAAACGACTGCTTGCTCAACCGTTTTTTCTTTGGGCTTAGACACCCAAACTTTATACGCCAACCACAACAAATACAAAGCACCTAAGTATTTGATTGCGGTAAAAATTTGTTGATTTTGGGTAATGATTTTAGAAATTCCGAACGCCAATAATGCAGTATGAAAAAGCAAGCCGACAGACAAGCCGATTGCCGACGCCAAACCGTATTTCTTCCCTTTTGAGATGCTCTGCGCCAACACATACATCACATCGGGACCGGGTGCGATAGTGAGCAAAAAACTGGTCAATAACACGGCACTGATTTGCTCGCTCATATCAATTATTTTTGTTGGAGAATCGCTCGATTAATCGACTTAATCAATTGTGGCCCTTCATAGATAAACCCTGTATAAATTTGTACTAAACTCGCACCAGCAGCTATTTTTTCTAAAGCATCAGCGGCCGAATGAATACCGCCAACACCGATTATCGGGAATGCGCCTTCGCTTTTTTGATGTAAAAATCTGATGACTTCTGTGCTGCGATTTTTTAATGGTTGCCCCGACAAGCCACCTACTTCTTTTTTATTTTCTGATTGAAGATTTTCGCGCGAAATCGTAGTATTGGTCGCTATAACTCCGGCTATTTGTGTTTCTTTTACAATTTCGATAATATCTACCAATTGTTCATTGGTGAGATCGGGTGCAATTTTTAACAAAATCGGTTTGGGCACGCTCCTTTGTTTGTTCAGCGTTTGCAAAGTACTTAGCAAAGCCATCAAAGGTTCTTTGTCTTGCAATTCGCGAAGATTGGGTGTATTGGGCGAACTCACATTAACCACAAAATAATCGACATAGTCATACAACGCATGAAAAGCGGCCTTGTAATCGTCAACAGCTTTGTCGTTTGGTGTCACCTTATTTTTGCCAATATTACCACCAATCAAAACGCCTTTGTTATTTTTGAGACGCTCGACAGCTACCTCTAACCCGCTGTTATTGAACCCCATTCGATTGATAATCCCTTGATCTTCTTTGAGGCGAAACAATCGCTTTTTTGGATTTCCGTCTTGAGGCTTTGGCGTGATGGTACCGATTTCTACAAATCCAAATCCGAAGTTATTCAACTCATTATAAATTTTGGCGTCTTTGTCTAAACCAGCAGCCAAACCAACAGGATTCTTGAATTTTAACCCAAAAACCTCTCGCTCCAACCTTTTGTCGTTTACTTGATAAATAGACCGAATAAGTGCTGGCATACCCGGAATTTTATGCAAACATTTGATCATTTTGAAGGTAAAATGATGCACTTTTTCTGGATCGAATTTAAATAATATCGGACGGATAAGTAATTTGTACATATATAATGTATAAGGTGTTTGTTTAATTTGCTATTATTGCTCGTTTTCGTTTTGCCCCATCATCATCAAAAATGCTTTGAGAAACTCGTCGATGTCGCCATTCATCACTGCATCTACATCACTGGTTTCGTGCTCTGTACGTACATCTTTCACCAATTTATACGGGTGCATTACATAATTGCGGATTTGTGACCCCCACTCTATTTTTTTCTTTCCGGCCTCAATCTCATCTCTTTTGGCCTGACGTTTTTGCAATTCCATCTCATACAATTGAGACTTGAGGAGTTGCATCGCTTTGGTTTTGTTGTCTAACTGAGAACGTGTTTCAGAATTTTCGATAATAATTCCTGTCGGATGGTGGCGCAATCGCACGGCAGTTTCTACCTTGTTTACATTTTGCCCACCAGCCCCAGACGAACGCATGGTTTCCCACGAAATATCGGCAGGAGAAATATCAATCTCTATGGTATCGTCAGCCAACGGATATACATAAACCGATACAAAAGAAGTGTGGCGCTTGGCATTGCTGTCAAAAGGCGATATACGCACCAATCGATGCACACCGTTTTCGCCTTTGAGGTAGCCAAAAGCATATTCGCCATCAATCTCTAAAGTTACTGTTTTTATACCGGCTACATCGCCCGCCTGATAGTTGAGCTCTTTGATTTTGTATTTGTTTTTTTCGCCCCACATCATGTACATACGCATCAGCATTGCCGCCCAGTCACAGCTTTCTGTACCTCCGGCGCCAGCAGTAATTTGCAAAACAGCACTCATGCTATCGCCTTCGTCTGAGAGCATATTTCTGAACTCGATATCTTCGACCAACTGCAATGTTTTTTGGTATTGCTGATTGACCTCATCTTCTGTCGCATCACCAGACTGCGCATATTCGACCAAAATTTGTAAATCATCCAAAGATTCTTTAGCTTGGTTATAATCTTCGACCCATTTTTTCTTTGACCTAATTTCTTTCATGATGATTTCTGCTTTTTTAGAATCATCCCAAAAATCAGGCGCAAATGTTTTTTCTTCTTCGTTGGTGATTTCAATGAGTTTTCTTTCGATGTCGAGGTATTTATGCAAAGCCTCGATTCGCTCACTGATATTTCTCACTTGTTCGTTATTAACCATAGGTAGTGTGGTGGAATTTTTGACAAATTTAATGAATTTATACGTAATAGTTTCTGTAAACTCATGCTAATTAGCCCACAGCATTATCCACAAAAAAGTTGACTTCAACCGAATGAAATCAACTTTTAAGATTTTGAATATATAAATTAAATTATCTTCTCGAATAATTAGGAGCTTCTTTGGTAATCGTGATATTGTGAGGATGACTTTCGCCAATCCCTGAAGCAGTTAGCTGTACAAAACGAGCACTTTCTTGCAAGGTTTTGATGTCTTTTGCTCCACAATACCCCATTCCGGCACGTAAACCACCGATAAACTGCAACATACTCTCGGCCAACTCGCCTTTGTAAGCTACACGCCCTTCGATACCTTCTGGCACCAATTTTTTCACATCGTCTTCAACATCTTGGAAATAACGATCTTTCGACCCTTGTTTCATTGAAGCCAATGACCCCATACCGCGGTATGATTTATACTTACGACCTTCATAAATAATGGTTTCGCCTGGCGACTCTTTTGTGCCTGCCAACAACGAACCTAGCATCACACAATCAGCCCCTGCAGCCAATGCTTTTGGGATATCGCCCGTGTAGCGAATACCACCGTCAGCAATCACCGGCACGCCAGTACCTTTGAGCGCAGTAGCGACCTCTAACACCGCAGAAAATTGTGGAAACCCGACACCTGCTACCACACGTGTCGTACAAATAGACCCTGGCCCTAGACCTACTTTTACAGCGTCGGCACCAGCCTCTGCCAAATACATAGC
>JBFHGP010000101.1:0-6642 GCA_041583035.1 Flavobacterium sp. | reverse complement strand
TAAATTTGCCATTATTTAGTTGCCAATGTCATCCATTTTATCAAAAATAGAATCTCCAGAAAACATTAGAAGTCTAGAAACTAGTGATTTATCTACATTAGCTGCAGAGCTAAGAGATTTTATCATCGATGTAGTATCGACCAAAGAAGGGCATCTTGGTGCTAGTTTGGGCGTGGTAGAGTTAACTATCGCTTTACATTATGTGTTTAACACGCCAGAAGACAAACTTATTTGGGATGTTGGCCACCAAGCCTATGGTCATAAAATATTGACTGGCCGGCAAGCAAATTTTTCTACTAACCGGCAGCGTGGAGGTATATCTGGTTTTCCCAAACCAAGCGAATCTGTTTTTGATACTTTTGTCGTAGGACACTCATCTACGTCAATTTCGGCTTTATTGGGTATGGCGATTGCCGCTCGTTTGCAACAAAAAAACAGACAACACATTGCTGTGATTGGCGATGCATCGATAGTGAGTGGGATGGCGTTTGAAGCGCTCAATCACGCTGGTGCTACCGATGTGAATATGACCATAATTCTCAATGATAATGCTATTGGTATCGACCCAAGTGTTGGCGCATTAAAAGAATATTTTGCACAATTGTCGCCTGATGATACAGTGCAAAATATATTTTCGCAAGCCTTTAATTTTACTTATCACGGACCTATTGATGGGCATGATATCGAGATTTTGGTAAACAAACTCACCGAAATTAAACAACAAAAAGGATTGCATTTTTTACATGTAAAAACAGTCAAAGGAAAAGGATTAAAGTCTGCTGAAGAAAATCAAGTGGTCTATCATGCACCGGGTAAATTTGACAAAAAAACAGGTTTGCTCAATGCAGTAAAAAATGATGTAAACACCAAATATCAAGATGTTTTTGGATTTACTTTGTTAGAATTGGCTCAGCAAAACGAAAAAATCATAGGTATTACGCCGGCGATGCCTACAGGTAGCTCGCTAAAATATATGATAGAAGCTATGCCACACCGCGCTTTTGACGTAGGCATAGCTGAACAACATGCGGTAACCTTTGCAGCTGGCCTGGCAACCGACGGATTGTTGCCTTTTTGCGCTATCTATTCAACTTTTCTACAACGTGCGTATGACCAAATCATTCATGATGTTGCGTTGCAAAATTTGCCCGTGATTTTATGTATCGATAGAGCAGGGCTGGTAGGTGCCGATGGAGCGACACATCAGGGGGTTTTTGATATTGCGTATTTACTCGCGATTCCGAATATACAAATTTTGGCTCCGGCAGACGCTGTAGAGCTTCGCAATACTTTGTATACTTTGCAACTAGGGCTGAATCATCCTGTGGCGGTGCGTTATCCGAGGGGAGAGAGCACTGTCAAAAATTGGAAATTACCTTATCAAAAAATTGATTTTACACAAATAAAATCTGTTGTTTTGGGTACAAAAATGGCTGTTTTTTGCACCGGAACCATCGGTGAGCAAGTGTTGCAAGCGGTCAATGCATTGGCAGGTAATCAAATATCGGTGTATCATTTTGTACAAATCAAACCTTTGGATAAAAAATCTATCCTAGCGATTGTTCAAAAATATCAAACTATCGTGACGGTCGAAGAGGGTTGTGTGATAGGTGGTTTTGGTAGTCGTATCGGACAATTGTTACAAGATGAATGTAGCTTGCCTGTAATCAATATTGGGGTGCCAGACGAGTTTATAGACCATGCGACCACCGAAGAGCAATGGGAGATGTGTGGGCTAGATGCGGATAGTTTAAAAAATAATTTTCAACAAATTTTGAATACTTTGTAATGAATAGATTGATATGGGTATTGCTTTTTTCATGGATAGTTTTTCCAGCTAGTGTTTGGGCGCAAACAGATAGTCTCCAAACTGATTTTCGTGATAGAGTGACAAATGTTTATTACAACGATTTTAAGCTTTTTGATACGATTGTGAACGTCAACGATACTTTGTTTTTGGCGCCTATATTGATTGAGCAAAAAGTGATTTTACACGATTCGACTTCGGTGGCGTTAAAGGCCAAAGGTTATCGCAAAGTAACTTTGTCTAGCTACGAGGTGACCAAGCGTAGTACTGGGCAAAATATCAGTTATTTTATGATTGACCCAAAAACTGACATGATTTATGACCGCAAACCTGCAACTAGTTACCAAATACCGTATCAGATGTATTCTCCGTTGGCTGATGATTTTTCTTTTTGGCAAAAAAGTAATATTATTGGTTTGGATATTAATCAAGGTACATTCAGTAACTGGAATGCTGGTGGATATAACTCAATTTCGGGTATCATAAAGGGGGAGTTTTTACGAAAATATGAAAAAGGAAGAGTCGTTTGGAACAACGAGTTGAAGGTAAAATACGGCATGTATAAACAAGATAATCAAGAGTGGCGAAAGACTGACGATGTTTTTCAGCTCAACTCGACGATTGGTTACCGTACATCGGTAAAATCTAATTGGTTGTACACTTCAAAATTTACTTTTAATACACAAATGGCAGACGGATTTACTTACCCCGATATCGACAATCCTATCTCTAGAGCTTTGGCGCCGGCCTATGTGTTTTTGGGTATTGGTGCTGAGTTTGCGAAGCCAAATACGGGGCTTCAAATTTACTTTTCTCCAGCCACCTGGAAAGCAACTTATGTCTTGGACGAAACCCTTGCCAATAAAGGAGAGTTTGGGGTAGAAGGTGGCGTTTTTGACGAAGACGGCGTGTTGATAAAACCAGGTAAAAAAGCCCGCCACGAAGTAGGTTTTTTGATTACCAACGAATACAACAAAGAGCTACTCAAAAATGTAGTATTGGAGCACAAACTCAAGTTATATACAGATTATCTCAATAATTTTGGCAATATAGATGTAGATTGGGAGCTGAAATTGAAAATGCGTGTCAACCAGTTTATCAATGCAACTTTGGGTACGCACATGATTTATGACGATGATATCAAAAACAAAAAAGATGTTGATGGCGTGCAAGTAACTGAAGGGCCAAAAATACAATTCAAACAACAGTTGGGTATTGGTGTCGAATTCAATTTTTAAGGTTGAAAAATTATTGTTTTTGCTTGGCTTCTTCTACAATTTGATTAAAAAACTGTCGCATATTTTGCTCAAAACTAGTGTCTTTTAGTTCCAATAAAGCTTTGTCAGCTATTTTTTTGTAATCTTGTTGGTCTAATTGATTTTCAAACAAAGTATGGTAATGATTGCTGATAACCCCAAATATAGCATTGATTTGGTGGTTATCAACATTTTTTTGCTGTGTAAATAACATCCTCAAAAAGTTTGCCCCAACAAATGCGCCAATGTTTATCACATCGTCAGTTTGTAATGAAGTTTTGCTTTTTAAAGCCAAAAAAGTATCTAAATCAGCTCTTATTTGTTCGTCAAAATTTGCCATAAATTACTGACAGCTATTGTCTAAGTGTTTTTTTACAGTGCCGCCCGGGCAAGTAGGGATGTTTTCGAAAGTGTACAACATTGTAACAGTTTCTCCATTTTCATCTACCGTTTCGTACGAAATTTCTTCACGAGTAGTAATACCGTCTGCATCATCGTCAACATCCAAAAAGTTTGGCGTGCCGTCTTCGTCTGTGTCATCATCCCAAAAATCACCATTTTCGTTTACATCTTCATAGATAGAAAGTATCCCATCGCCGTCGTGATCAGCATGTTCTTTATGTGCCAAGGTGATGTCAAAAATAGTAGAAGAATAAGCAGGGATACCTGTGCGACTGGTGCTAAAATAGCCCAAACCAGAAGGCAAGAAAACAACAACTCTGCCTGGGTTTTCAAAACTAAAAGTTCCGTCAGGATTTTCGTTAATGCCGGTAGCTGTTTTGATTAGCGGTAATATTTGTCTGTATCCCGAAATTACCGTAGTGTTTGGTGCGTGTATAGTAGTCGGGAACGAACTCCAAAAACCATACAAATCTTCTTCTATCAACTCTCTATCTAGGGTAAACGTGCGGTAAGCCGTATATACGTTGTCGATGGTAATAGGCGATTCGCCACCACCTTCACTGATAATCATGTAATACACTTTGTATTCTACGTCGTCTTCGACTTTAGTTAGCATATTGGTTGATTCTCGACTATCGTTATTCAAGGTAATCGATTGCAGTGGATAAGTTGTTTGATTCCAGATAGATTGTGCAGAGCCACTCTCTACTTCTTCAAACGAAAGTCCGTCGGCGGTGATTACAGCTCGATTGGTTTGTAAAAAAGATTCAATATCGGTCAAGTTTTCTTGGTAAACTTCTTCACGGTCTCTTTCTTCAAAACTCAAGTTGTCATCATCTTTCTTACAACTGGTCAAAAAACTAAATGCTGCAAGCAAAACGACAGCCGCTCTATAACGATTTTTCATTTTAAATATTGGTTTTTGGTGGTGCAAGATACAATTCTCCTTTATTTTTGTGTTACAATTAACCCAATTTTATCATTTTATGCGGATAGACAAGTATTTGTGGGCAGTGCGCTATTTCAAAACCCGAAGTATGGCCACTGCAGCCATCAACAAAGGGCATGTAATCATCAACGAAAAACAGGTAAAAGCTTCAAAAGAGGTTTTTCCTGGAGATAAAATCAGTTTGCGAAAAGACCAAATCAATTATAAAATAGAAGTTTTGGACATTCCGCCCAATCGGGTAGGTGCAAAGCTTGTAGATATTTATCGGATAGATACGACACCAAAAGAAGCCTTTGAGCAACAAGCATTGATAAGAAAATCGCAAGATTATTACCGTGCCAAAGGGCTGGGCAGGCCTACAAAAAAAGATCGTAGAGATATTGACGATTATTTGTGGGTAGATGATGAGAATGATGAGGGAAAATAGAAGAATTTACGTTATATTTGTATGCTGCAAGTGCAATGCAAAATCACAAGATTATGGAAAAAAAAGTTATTCTCGATAAAGAACAGATTAATCATATTATCAAGCGCATCGCTTATCAGATTTGGGAAACGTTTGTAGACGAAAACGAAATCGTTATTGCAGGTATCGCCAATAGCGGCTATTTTTTTGCCGAAAAAATTGCCCAAAAAGTAGAAGATATTTCAGGGATAAAAACACAATTGTGTAAGACAGAAATCAATAAACAAAATCCGATAGAGCCTATTGTTACTTCTATGACAGCAGAAGAATATACCAACAAGTGTTTGGTGCTTGTTGATGATGTGATGAACTCTGGTGCAACGCTTATTTATGGCGTGAAACACTTTTTGGAAGTGCCACTCAAAAAGTTTAAAACAACTGTATTGGTTGATCGCAACCACAAAAACTTTCCGGTCAAAGCCGATTTTAAAGGGATTTCGTTATCCACATCTCGTCTCGAACATATACAAGTCGTTTTTACCAATGATGAACAATACGCATACATGAGCTAGTTATTGACCGAAAAAATTATAAAAAAAAAAGAAATTCGTTACGAATTTCTTTTTTTTGAGTTTAATCATTTTCTTCGCGCAAAACAAATACAGGCACATAAGAATGATAAGCCAATTGTTGACTAAGACTAGCGCTAAATAATTTTTCAAAAAAGCCCATTTGTCTTTTGATAATACACATCACATCTACCTCATATTTATCGATAAAGTAAAACACACTCTGTTCTAGATCTCTATTCAGCACTGTGTGAAAAGTCACGCCAAGTGGGGCAAACTCGGCTACCCAAGCATTTAGCGTTTCGTCATAATCTGCTTTTTCGTCACGTAAAACATGTAAACACTTGAACTCGGCTCCCAGTTTTTGAGCTATTTTGGCAATGGTGTAAATACCTTTTTTGTCAGACTCTCTAAGCATGGTGGCAAATCCGATAGTTTTTATCTCTGGTCGAGTAAACGAAGCTTCGTTTGGCACAGACAAAATAGGCACATCAATTTTGTTCATGATGTTTACCGTGTTTGATCCCAATAATTTTTTTTCGAGTGAGCTGGCTCCATTGGTTCCCATTACAATATAACTGATGTTGTCTTCGTTCACAATTTTACGAATTACACTTTGGAGCAAACCCTCTTCAAACAAAAAAGTTAATTTTACATCGCCCAAACCATTTTCTTCGGCAATTTTATGCATCGAAGGTACTTGGTCTTTAAATTCGTCGAAGTGGCTCAGCTCCATCGTCTCGTACACTTCTTGTACCATGTTTGGGTTGCCCGAACTAGTGGTTGATAATACAACCATTTCGTAACAATGCAGTACAAAAAGTTCTGAATCAGTAGCTTTAGCTAAGTTTAATGCGTAGATAAAAGCATTTTTTGCCGTCTCAGAAAAGTCGGTAGGGAATAGTATTTTATTCATTATTGACAAGTTTTTTAGATATTCATAAAATTACAAAAATTATCTCGATTTTGCTAATAATATCATCAGTCAAAATCGTTAAATAATCAATATTTTTGTTGGATGGATTTTTGATTTTACATGTTAATTATCCGTGAAATAAATTGTAGTTTTGTCGTATCAACTTCAATAAAATCGCTTTGAAAAAACAAAAAAATCTAAACTATTATTTATTTGCTGCAGTTGTTTTTGCTGTGCTTTTTGCTGTGAATCAGTTTGATATGAGTGTTTTTAACTCTCGAGAAAAACAATCTGCAACCGAAGACAATCCTTCAAAAAGTATCGATGAAGAGTCTTT
>JBFHGP010000100.1:0-6663 GCA_041583035.1 Flavobacterium sp. | reverse complement strand
GCCAAATTGCGTAAATATCTCAAAAAAGACCCAGATGTAGAAATTCTCAATATCCATGGCGAAGGTTTTAGACTTGTGGATAACAACAAAGACTACGAAGCCGAAAAAAATAAGGCTTAATCGATAATAAATAAGCACAAAAACCGTTTTAATATTAAGTATTGAAGCGGTTTTTTTATTTTTGAACGAAATAAACGCTCAATCTAAAATTTTGTTTTACATTTGACTAGATAACCTTCAACAAAAAATGTTATGGTAAAATTTAACATCAAAATCTTTGTTGTGCTAGCCATTGTCATTGCTGCGCTGAGCTCTTGTCGCAACGATTTTGATTTTGAAACAGCTACTGGCAACGAATTAAGATTTTCAAAAGACACCGTATATCTCGACACTATTTTTACCAATATCGGCTCGAGCACTTATACTCTAAAAGTCTATAATACCACCTCAAAAGATATTAAAATACCTGAAATAAAACTCAATAAAGGCGACCAATCTGGCTACCGATTAATGGTTGACGGACAGCCCGGAAAATCTTTTCAGAATGTAGAGTTATTAGCCGATGATAGCATGTTTGTTTTTGTCGAAACTACAGTAGATATTACCTCCCAAACTGCTGATAATGAGTTTTTGTACACAGACCAATTGTTGTTTGCCAATGGCAGTGAATCACAATCGGTAGAGCTAGTTACACTTATTAAAGACGCTGTTTTTCTTTATCCGCAAAAAGACAGCCAAGGCAACAAAGAGACACTTACATTTGGCGATGTCGAAGTAGAAGGTTTTTGGTTGGATGATAACGATGCAGTAAACGGCGATGAACTCCATTGGACAGCCGAAAAACCTTATGTAATTTACGGATATGCAGCTGTACCAGCCGGCAAAACATTACAAGTAGATGCCGGAGCCGAGGTGCATTTTCACAGCAGCTCGGGCTTGTTGGTAGCAGACCAAGCAACGCTAAATATCACCGGTACGGTAAATAGCCCTGTGGTTATTCAGGGTGATAGGCTAGAGCCTGCTTATGAGAATGTTACCGGGCAATGGGACATGATTGGGCTGACCGTAGGTAGTAGTGCCAATATCAGTAATACGACTATCAAAAATGCAGCAAATGGGCTGTGGATTAACAAAAACCAAGGAGTTGTTAATTTACACAATGTGCAAATATACAACTGTTCCGATTTCGGAATTTTGGGCGTAGCCGCCAATATCGTAGGTACAAACATAGTGACCAACAATTGTGGTAATGCTGGTTTTGGTGCCAATGCAGGAGGAGATTATACTTTTATACACTCTACTTTTGCCAATTATTGGTATAAACCTAATCATACGGCAGTTTACTTAGACAATTATGACGGCACTGCAGAGTTTGCCCTCCAAGCACGTTTCGAAAATTGTATTATTTATAGCAGCAGCAGCGAAGCGCTGTCAATGGATTTTGAAGGAACAAATCAACAAAATTTTGACGTTTATTTTGATCATTCTTTAATCAAGTTTTTTGATATCAATAATGTAGTTTTTGATGTTTTCCCGTATTCATTTAGTGATGCATCTACTTTTAACAACTGTTTGATTGCAAGAAATCATCAACAATATCGACCGTTTTTTGTCGATTACCGCAACAATCAAATGATGATTACAGATCAAGCCACAGATTTAATTAATTTTGGCACAACAAACACAACTATCGCCGTCCCAGAAGATATTTTGGGCAACCCTAGAACAACTAGAGATTTGGGCGCATATAACCATGTATTACAGCCCGAAGAAGGGGAATAGCAACCTATATATATTATTATGAGAAAAATTTTAATAGAAGTTTTTTTGCAAATCATGGGGGTTTCGGCCGTTTCTGGTGTAGCAATTTCTGATGATAAAGTTCAGTTAATCTCTGACCTCGATTCTGCATTATACACTTATAATTTATCCGAAAAAAAATTACAACAGCTAGATTTATTGCCCGCAACCGATACCGTATACTTTAAGGAGGGTGTGGTAGATTTACCTAAAAAATTAAAGCCAGATTTTGAAGCATTGTACGAAAACGATTCGTTGGTGTATGTATTTGGGTCGGGTTCAAAATCTAATCGAAATTTTGCTTATAAAATCAACAAATCAACCAACGAATATGAGACTTTAGACCTAACGCTGTTGTACGAAACGATGCGTGAATTTGCTGAGATGGACAAAAAAGATTTTAATATCGAAGGAGTGACCTATGCGCGCGGTGAATGGTATTTTTTTAATCGTGGGAATGGTCCAAGCAACAAAAACATGGTTTTTATTGTACAAGGAGAAAATTTGGTTGATGACTTTAATTTGTTTTATCAAGAATATCAGTTGCCAGAGCTAAATGGCCATGCAAGTGGTTTTTCTGACGCTACTTTTGCCAACGGTGTTTTTTATTTTATTGCTACGGCTGAGGGTGCAAAATCTACTTATAATGATGGCGAAATTTTAGGTTCGATGATTGGCGCGATTCCGTTGAGTAGCATGGAGATTACTTACACACAAAAAATATCTGATACCAATAAGTTTGAAGGAATTAGTGTTTATAAAAAATCGCCTAGAAAATTAGAGTTTTTACTTTCTGAAGATAATGATAACGGCGATAAAGAGGCAACTATTTATAAGCTCTCTATGGATGTTTCGTTTTAAACAAAAAAAATAAAATGGCAAAAGTTTTTCTACTTTTGCCATTTTTTATTGATATAATTGATTATAAATTGGTGTGTGCGTTTATTTTGTTGCGTTGATGTGCATTTTGAAGATTTATTGTTAATCGTAAAAACGAATTTACAGGTCGTTTGTTGATAAAAGCCGGAATCCAATAGTCGGTTTCTTTGAGTGCATTAAGAATAGCATCGTTACAAAAATCAACTTCAGCTTTCACGATAGATACATCTCTAAGCTGTCCTTTTTTGTCAATCAATAATTCTACCACCACTTCAGCTTTTTTCTTGTAACGTCTTAGTTTACTTCTTTTACAATCTTTGGTAGCATCTTCAATTTTTTTCAGAATAGCATCGTAGCCAGCATGATTTCGTGCCAAAACATCTACTTGTCGATAAATTTTTACTTTTGTGGTGTCAATGGCAGATTGATTGTTAATCGTTTGAGCATTAACGCTTAAACCCAAAAAAAGGGTAAATAATAGAATAATGTTCTTCATAGTCATGTATTTATCTTACAAAAATAATCTCTTTTTGCAAATACACAAATATTACTCAGCAATTACTCCAGAACCAATCAATTCATCATCTAAGTAAAAAGCAGCAAATTGCCCAGGCGTAATAGCCGATTGAGGCTCATCAAACTCAGCATACAAACCACTTTCAAACTGATGTAAAGTTGCGTTTTGCAACGGCTGGCGGTATCTTATTCGTGCCAATACATCTATTTTTTCGCCGTTTTGTAAGCGCATATCTTCTCTCACCCAATGAATCTCGTCGGGGTTGATGCTCAACACGCTTCTAAACAATCCTTTGTGCTGGTTGCCTTGGCCGGTATAAATGGTATTGGTTTGCACATCGGTACCGATAACAAACAACGGCTCTGGTGTACCGCCAACATTCAAGCCTTTGCGCTGACCGATGGTAAAATAGTGCGCACCTCGATGTTCGCCTACTTTTTTACCCATTTGTTGGTTGTATATCAAAGCTTTAGAAGCAAATGCTAATCGTTCTTCTTCATTGGCAAAATCATTTTTTTGCGGATGAAAAACAGCGTTATTTTCTTCTATCTCGATAATATCGCCTTGTTTTGGACGCAATTGTTGTTGTAAAAAATCGGGCAATTTTACTTTGCCGATAAAGCACAAACCTTGCGAATCTTTTTTATCAGCCGTAATCAAATCATTATCTGCAGCGATTTGTCTCACCTCGGGTTTGGTCAATTCACCTATAGGAAAAAGTGATTTACTTAATTGATTTTGAGATAATTGACATAAAAAATAAGATTGGTCTTTGTTTTGGTCAACGCCAGCTAACAATTGATAGGTGGTTTTGCCATCAACGTAGCTTACATCTCTACGGCAATAATGCCCAGTAGCGACATAATCGGCTTTGAGGTCTTCAAAGGCAATTTTAAGAAAAACATCAAATTTTATTTCGCGATTACACAACACATCAGGGTTTGGTGTACGGCCTTTTTCGTATTCGCTAAACATATAATCAACGATGCGCTCTTTGTATTGTTCGCTCAAATCGACAGTTTGGAACGGAATTCCAAGTTTTTCAGCAACCAATAAGGCATCATTGCTATCTTCGAGCCACGGACATTCGTCAGAAATGGTCACAGAATCATCATGCCAGTTTTTCATAAACAAGCCAATTACTTCAAAACCTTGTTCTTTTAGCAAATATGCTGCTACGCTCGAATCTACACCGCCAGATAATCCGACAACTACTCTTTTTTTCATGTCATAAAAATAAAGTACAAAATTACGACAATTTGTGGATGTAGTAAAATGGATATTCTTAGGGAAAACCTAAATTTTTTGAATAAAAAAAACCTAGACAATCGATTGTTTTGAAAGTCTAGGTTTGAAGTATTGTCTATGAATAAGTTACGCAAACATCTTGGCCACTTTTTCTGCTTTTTTACTCTCGCTATAATCGTAAAAACCTTCACCAGATTTTACACCCAATTTGCCAGCTCTTACCATGTTTACCAACAATGGACACGGAGCATATTTAGGGTTTTTGAATCCGTCGTGCATTACTTCGAGGATAAATAAGCAAACATCTAGACCGATAAAATCTGCCAATTGTAATGGTCCCATTGGGTGTGCCATACCAAGTTTCATCACGGTATCAATTTCGTTTACTCCAGCTACGCCGTTGTACAAGGTTTCGATAGATTCGTTAATCATCGGCATCAAAATACGATTGGCCACAAAACCAGGGTAATCGTTTACCTCTACAGGTACTTTGCCTAATTGCTCAGATAGCTGCATGATGGTTTTTGTAATCTCGTCTGATGTGTTGTAACCACGAATGATTTCGACCAATTTCATGATTGGTACAGGGTTCATAAAATGCATTCCAATTACACGTTCTGGTGCGCTTACCGCAGCAGCGATTTGTGTGATTGAGATAGACGAAGTGTTGGTTGCCAAAATCACATTTTCGCTACACAAATCATTCAATTGTTTAAAAATATTGAGTTTTAGATCAATGTTTTCTGTAGCTGCTTCAACTACCAACTCTACACCATTTACACCGTTTTTCATGTCGGTAAAGGTGGTGATATTGTTGAGGGTGTTTTGTTTGTCGCTTTCAGAAATTTTTTCTTTGGCTACCATTCTGTCTAGGTTGGTAGTAATGGTTGCTATACCTTTTTGGAGTGCTTTGTCACTGATATCAATAAGGTTTACCTGAAAACCTTTTTGGGCAAATGTATGTGCGATGCCGTTACCCATTGTTCCTGCACCTATTACGGCTATGTTTTTCATATCTAGTATTATTTATTGATTAATTTTTGTTGATGCGAATATACGTTTTTTGCGTGATATAAGTCAAATTTTACAGTAACCAAAAAACCTTTCTAGGGTTGCTAGAAAGGTTTTTCGGAGATATCATTTGATGAATTAGTTGATACCGTGCATTTTTTTCTTTAATATAGGATTTAACAAGATTAAAATCAATGCTGTTATTCCAGGTATGATAGCAAAAATCATAAAGAAATACGACATTGAATGTTCTGTGGTAATTTTATCAATGGTTGACCCAAGCATACCTGCAATAAAGTTTGCAATTGCAGAAGCCCCGAACCAAAACCCGAATAATAATCCAAGTAATTTTTTAGGAGATAATTTACTTACATAAGACAGTCCAACCGGAGATAAACATAACTCGCCAGTAGTGTGAAAGAAATAAGCTATAATTAACCAAATCATACTTACGGAAGCAGTTTTTGCACCTTGTGGTATAGAACTTGCCCCATATGCTAGAGCAGCAAAACCTATACCTACTAAAATTAATCCGATAGCAAATTTGATTGGCCCTGAAGGATTCCATATTTTTTCCCAAAACTTACTAAAAACAGAGGCTAATGTGATAATAAAGAATGAGTTTAGTATTTGAAACCAGGATGCGGCTACTTCTGTTTCTAAAGATCCAAATTCTCGTGAAACTTTCCATAACCCTAATGCCCAAATAATTAAAAATGATATTCCTGTAAAAATAATAGTTAATGGGTATTCTTTAAACAATTTTTTAGCTAAGTTAACAAGTACAATAGTTACAATTGCAATAGGCACTATGGTAAGAATAGCGTCTATCCATTTAAAAGTAACTGCGGCACTACCATCCAAAACTCGTTGTGTATAATCTAATGCAAAGATAGACATAGAGCCACCAGCTTGTTCAAAAGCAAGGAAAAATACAATACTTGCTAACATTAAAACAGCTACAACTATTAATCGGTCTCTAACCACGTTTGCAGGAGTCTCTACTTCAGCTTCTTCTTCATTGTTTGCGATTTTTTTGTTGTGAAATTCTTGTGTGTTTTTAGGTGTTTCGCCATTTATACCAAACACTTTTTGTGCAAAATAAAACTGTAACATTCCAAAAAACATAAACACACCAGCTAAACCAAAACCATAGTGCCAACCAACTTTTTCGCCAATGTATCCACAAAGTAACATTCCTAAAAATG
>JBFHGP010000099.1:0-6678 GCA_041583035.1 Flavobacterium sp. | reverse complement strand
CGAAGTGAGAAGGTTTTGTCGGGGTGGCAGGATTCGAACCTGCGACCTCCGCGTCCCAAACGCGGCGCGATAACCGGGCTACGCTACACCCCGTAGCTTTTGAGACTGCAAATGTAGACCAAAAAATTAACTTTGCAAATATTTTTCTAATTTTTGTGCAAAGAATTTTAAAGTTGCTGAATTAAACGTAAATTTGCTTTTCTTAATTACATACAAACCATAAAAAATGAGTATAGAACACATAAAATGCCTGATCATAGGCTCGGGACCAGCCGGATACACCGCTGCTATATATGCTGCTAGAGCCAATATGAACCCCGTTTTGTACCAAGGGATGCAACCTGGCGGACAGTTGACAACCACCAACGAAGTAGAGAATTTCCCTGGCTATCCTGATGGAGTTACAGGCCCCGAAATGATGATGCAATTGCAAGCACAGGCCAAAAGGTTTGATGCCGATATCAGAGACGGATGGGCTACCAAAGTTGATTTTTCTCAACCCATAAAAAAAGTTTGGATCAATGATACCATCGAGATTCATGCCGATACCGTAATCATCAGTACTGGGGCAACTGCAAAATATTTAGGCTTAGACTCCGAGCAACATTATCTTGCACAAGGTGGTGGCGTATCTGCCTGCGCAGTATGTGATGGTTTTTTCTACCGCAACCAAGAAGTAGTAATTGTTGGTGCAGGTGACAGCGCTTGCGAAGAGGCTCACTATCTTTCTCAACTTTGTAAAAAAGTAACCATGTTGGTACGTTCTGACCAATTTAGAGCGTCAAAAATCATGGAAGAGCGTGTCAGAAAAACCGCAAATATTGAGATTTTGATGAACACAGAAACTGTTGAAGTATTGGGCGACGGACAAGTAGTGACAGGTATCAAGGTTGTTGACAAAAAATCAGGTGAAGAAAAAACAATTCCGGCTACCGGTTTTTTTGTAGCCATTGGACATAGCCCAAATACCGAAATTTTTAAAGAGTTTGTAGAAACAGACGACGCAGGATACATCATCACCAAAGGCAAATCTACCAAGACCAATGTGGCTGGCGTATTTGCATGTGGCGATGTACAAGACAGCGAATACAGACAGGCCGTAACCGCAGCCGGGTCGGGCTGTACTGCCGCTCTAGACGCAGAAAGGTATCTAGCTAGTATCTCTTAAACATCAGGCAGCTTCGGCTGCTTTTTTTATGCTTAAAGTCAATCAATTAACATTCAGATATCAAGAAAAAGAGGTTGTCAAATCACTTAGTTTTTCTATTAATGCAGGACAGTCTGTAGCGATTATGGGCAAGAGCGGGAGTGGTAAATCTACGCTTATCAAGCTGCTATATGGCCTACTTGATGCCAATCAAGGGAGTATTGAATGGAAGAATAAAAGGATATTAGGCCCTGCTTACCATCTGGTACCGGGTATGGTTTTTATGAAATATGTTGCTCAAGATTTTGACTTGATGCCTTACACTAGTGTTCGTGAAAATATTGGTCATTTTTTATCTAATTTTGACTTGAATCACAAAAAAAATAAAATTGATGAGCTGGTTGATTTGGTTGGATTAGACAGTATAGACCATCGAAAAGTAGCCACTCTGAGCGGCGGACAAATGCAACGGGTCGCACTAGCCAAAGCACTCGCTTCACAGCCCGAAGTTTTGTTACTAGACGAGCCTTTTAGTCACCTCGATCATCCACAAAAAATTGCATTGAGTAGAGCCATCTTTCGGTTTGCTAAAAAAAATAATATCACGGTATTTTTTGCCACACACATCCCTGAAGAAGCACTACAGTTTGCAGACCAAATCATTGTGTTGAACGAAGGCGAAATGATTTTTCACGGTAATTGCTCTGAGGCGTATTACCATAAAAAAGACATCCGTGTGGCCAATTTGTTTGGCGAAATGAATCGATTGAGTGAAGAAATTGCTTTAAAGCTGAAGACCAATGAAGCTTGGTATAGACCGCACGAATTGAAAATCGAAACGCAAAACGGCGTAGAAGCAACCGTTAAACAAAGTTATTTTGTCGGACATGCTTATTTGATTGAATTAAATTGTATCAACCAAACGGTTTTTGTAGAAAACAGCACTCAACTAACTAACAATCAACAAGTTTTTATCTCATTACGGTAAAATTTTATACTTTAAAGATGATTATCAATGAGTTGATTATGTATTGAATACCTATAGCCATTACCAAAAATCCGACAATACGAGAAATGGCAACAATACCAGACGCTCCTAATAATCGAGAAATGTAACCACTACTTTTTAACACAATAAAAATCACCAAACAAGAAACAATAATGGCTGAAATTATGATAATTTTGTCTAAATAATCAGGATAGTCTTGATACATGGCAATCAATAACGACATTGCCCCTGGCCCTGCCATCATAGGGATTGCTAGAGGTGTAAGCGAAATATCTGACCGCTGCTGCGCATCAGATTTTACTTTTTTACTCACTCCTCTAGTTTTGCCAGTAGCTCCCATCAACAGTCCATAAGCAGACATGCAAATGATGAGTCCGCCAGCGATGCGCAATACATCAATCGAAATGCCAAAAAAATTGAGGATGTATTGTCCCGCAAAAAATGAAACAATCAATATTATCAACACATTTATCGATGTCCATAGTGCTGTTTTACTCTTGCTATGCTTGCTGTCGTCTTGGGTCAAACTCAAAAAAATAGGCACTGACCCTATCGGATTCATGACCGAAAATAAAGCACCAAAAGTAAAAATAAACAAATCCATAATTATTGTTTTTAATTATGGCGCGAAATTAGTAAATAGTAATTTGGTTGCCAAAGTTTCGTACCTTTGTTATTTATGATTTAAAATAAAAAAAATGATTTCTTATTCTATTCTTGACCTAGCACACGTCACACAAAACTCTACTTATAGCGAAACCTTTGACAAATCTGTCCGAACAGCACAACTGACTGAGCAGTTGGGTTATAAAAGATATTGGTTTGCCGAGCATCACAATATGGAAAACGTGGCAAGCTCAGCTACACCTATATTAATTGGACATATTGCCGAAAAAACATCTACCTTAAGGGTTGGTTCGGGCGGTATTATGTTGCCTAATCATTCGCCACTAATTGTAGCCGAAACCTTTGGTACACTCGCTTCGCTTTACCCCAACCGCATCGATTTGGGGCTTGGTAGAGCCCCTGGCACAGACACCAAGACTGCACAGTATATACGTTCTGATTTTTTTCACAACGCACAAAATTTTGATGTACGGTTACGCGAATTACAACATTTTTTTTCTCCAGACAATAAAAAATCTGATTTACGTGCCATCCCTGCCGAAGGCACCAATGTTCCTATATGGATTTTAGGCTCAAGTACTGACAGCGCATATGTGGCTTCGCAATTTGGTCTGCCTTACGCATTTGCCAGTCATTTTGCACCGCAACAATTGGTACACGCCATGTCTCTTTATCGTCAAAAGTGTGAAGAACTAGGAAACAAAGCTTATGCTATGGCCTGTTTTAACGTGATTATTGCAGATACAGACAAAGAAGCGCAAAGATTAGCTACCTCTTTTTATCGATTGTTTTTGGGAATTATTCGCAATGACAGAAAACCTATGCAGCCACCAGTTGATAGTATGGACGGACTTTGGACAGCTGAAGAAGAAACTTATGTAAAACAAATGACTGCTTATTCTTTTATTGGCACCAAAGAAAAAGTGACTCAAGATATCTGGTATGTAACCAACAAACTGCAACTCAACGAAGTGATTATTTCTTCGCCCGTTTATGAAATAGAAGCCAAACTAAAGTCTATTGAGGCTTTTGCAGAGATAATGAAGGAGCAGTAATCTTATACAAATAGAAACCCCGCATTTAGAGCGGAGTTCCTATTTGTATACTTAACAAAGACAACTACATTTTAATAAATTTAAACACGACTTCTGTTTTTAACAACATCTCTTGATATGTTTCTTCTTCTTCTAAATACAAATGTAAATTGTTAGAATTATTTAGATGTATTTCAAAGGTTTGAGGTTCATTATCAATTGTAATAGTCAAATTATCTCCGTTCTTTTCATACGTTCCAGTAGATGATTCACTACCTTCTTCGTCACTGAACACATAATCTACCGTTCCATCTTCTTTAAAATCAAACTGAACTGTTCCAATCTCTTCCGTTGAAACATCATCCATTTCTTGTTGAAGCTCGCCATTTGTGTAAATTTTTATATCAGCTGTGTTTAAATCCCACAGTCCTAACAGGTGGTTTTCTTCTATTGGTTCTTGATCTGGTGTGTTATCATCGCTTGAACAAGAGGCCATCAGCAACAAACCTATGGTAGCTGCAGACAAATAAGTACTAACTTTTCTCATTATATATTTATTTAAAAATTACTTCACATTCATCAATTCTACATCAAAAATCAATGTAGCATTTGGCGGAATCACACCTCCGGCGCCTCTTGTGCCATAGCCTAAATAAGACGGAATCACAAATTGGGCTTTGTCGCCAACATTTAACAGCTGTAAACCTTCGTCCCAACCAGAGATTACTTGTCCTATACCTACTACAAACTCCAAAGGTTGGTTGCGTTTGTATGAGCTATCAAACTCTTGACCATTAGCCAACTTTCCACGATAATGTACTGAAACGGTATTACCTTTTGCGGCTTGTTTACCACTCCCCTTTTCGGTGATTTTATATCTCAATCCGCTTTCAGTTTTTTCATATCCAACGGCTAATTTATCTAATTCTGCTTCGAGACGTTGTTTTTCTTCAGCTACTCGTTTTTCGCGTGCACCTTCAAAAGTTCTAAACGCTTCTACTGCATTCCATTTTTCGGCTTCTTCTCCCACTCTGATGATTTCTAAACTTTGCAAAACATCATTACCTTCTATGGCATCTACCACATCTTGCCCCTCAACAACCTTACCAAAAACTGTATGGTTATTATCCAACCAAGGAGTGGCTACGTGAGTGATAAAAAACTGCGAACCATTGGTACCTGGACCTGCGTTGGCCATAGACAAAACACCTGGTGCATCGTGTTTTAAATCTGGGTGAAACTCATCATCAAACTTGTAACCTGGACCACCTGTTCCTGTTCCGGTCGGGCATCCACCCTGAATCATAAAATCGTTGATTACTCGATGAAAATTGAGACCATCATAATAAGGTTTTCCTTGCGGACGAACCTCGTTTTCTAGTTTACCTTCGGCCAATCCGACAAAATTACCCACCGTACCAGGGGTTTTGTCATAAGTAAGTTGAACCAAAATACTTCCTTTATCCGTATTAAATTTTGCGTAAATTCCGTTTTCCATAATAAAAAAATTTGTTGAGCAAAGATACTTTAATCCGTATTAATACACAAAAAAAAGGATTGACCGCTTGGCCAATCCTTTATAAATAATATCTGAATATATTACAATTCTAATGCTTTGGTAGGATTGTTATCCATCAATAATTCTACCGGATTTTCGAGTGCTTCTTTTACTGCAACCAAAAATCCTACAGACTCTCTACCATCAATAATACGGTGGTCATAAGACAAGGCAATGTACATCATTGGTGCAATCACTACTTGCCCGTCAACTGCGATTGGTCGTTGGATAATGTTGTGCATGCCCAAAATCCCTGACTGTGGAGGGTTAATGATTGGTGTAGATAACATTGAGCCAAATACTCCACCATTGGTAATAGTAAATGTACCTCCTGTCATCTCATCAACAGTAATTTTTCCGTCTCTTGCGCGGGTAGCCAATCTTTTGATTTCTGACTCTACTCCTCTAAAAGTAAGCAACTCAGCGTTTCTCACTACAGGTACCATCAATCCTTTTGGCCCTGATACAGCGATAGAAATATCAGCAAAATCATATTTTACTTGATGTTGTCCGTCAATCATTGAGTTTACATCTGGGTACAACTCCAACGCGCGAGTAACTGCCTTGGTAAAGAAAGACATAAAGCCTAAAGACACTCCGTGTTTTGCTTTGAATGTTTCTTTATATTCTGCTCTCAACTTGTTGATTTCTGTCAGGTTTACCTCGTTAAAGGTAGTCAACATCGCTGTTGTATTTTTGGCTTCTACCAAACGTTCAGAAACTTTGCGACGTAGCATCGACATTTTTTTGCGTTCGCTATTGCGTGGCCCACCTGTTGGTGTTCCCATCGATGGCACAGCATTCACTGCGTCGTCTTTGGTTACCCGACCATCTTTACCAGTACCTTGAATGGTCGCTGGATCGATGTTTTTTTCGTTCAATATCTTTTTTGCTGCTGGTGATGCAGTACCTGTTGCATAAGTTTTTTCTGCTTGAGGTGCTAGTGCTGGTGCAGCTTTTTCTTCTTTTTTCTCTTCTTTTGGTGTGGTAGTTGCCTCACCTTCTGGCTTGGCTGCGCTTGTGTCGATCAAACACACTACTTCTCCTACTGCCACAGCGTCACCTTCTTCTGCTTTTAATGTGATTACACCGCTAGCTTCGGCTGGTAGCTCTAGGGTTGCTTTGTCAGAATCAACCTCTGCAATAGCTTGGTCTTTTTCTACATAATCTCCATCTTGAACCAACCATGTAGCAATTTCAACTTCTGTGATAGATTCGCCCGGAGAAGGGACTTTCATTTCTAAAACACTCATCGGTAATATATTTTGTTTTGTGTTAGTAACTATTTTTTTATTGGTCTAAT
>JBFHGP010000098.1:0-7044 GCA_041583035.1 Flavobacterium sp. | reverse complement strand
GATAACGCAAAGCAAAAAACATTTTTTTCTATCGAAGAACAAAAAAACGACGGTGTGATTACTGGCACCAAAGTGGCGCTAAAACTACCTATTCAATACTTATAACGCAAAAATTATGATCACAGCCATACTAGTTGACGACGACGAAAACCTGAGAAAAGGGATGAAAAAGCTCTTGCAGCGTTACGCACCAGACATCAATATTGTGGGCGAGGCAGAAAGCGTCGAAGAAGCCATCGATGTTTTTCATCAAACAAAACCTCAGGTGTTGTTTTTGGACATTCGGTTAAATGACGGTACCGGGTTTGATATTCTGGAAAAACTGACTTTAACCAACGGAAAAATAGCCTCGCAAGTGGTTTTTATCACTGCACACGAAGAGTATGCAATCAGAGCTTTTAGGTTTAGCGCTTTAGATTTTTTACTCAAACCTGTAGACCCTGACGAATTGATAAAAGTGATCGAAAAAATCAAAAATACCATACAAAAAATGGATACTTTTGGACAAATTGATTTACTTTTAGAAAACATCCGAAACAAGGTAGATCACTTTAAAAGAATTGCTTTATCTACCATCGACGGTATTCATTTATTTGATATTGATGATATTATTCGTTGCGAATCTACAGATAATTACACTACGTTTTACATTCAAAATTCGAAGCCAATATTAATCTCTAAAACATTAAAAGAATATGAAGAATTGCTGTCAAAACATGGGTTTGAACGCATCCACCAATCACATTTGATCAACTTGGCTTATCTCAAATCTTACATCAAAAAAGACGGTGGATATGTTATCATGACAGACCAAACACATTTGCCTGTTTCTCAAAGAAAAAAAGATCGACTGCAAGAAATCATCCGCAATTTTTAATGCTAAAACACATATCTAATTAAAAAATATATTCTCAATCAAAACTATCAAATTCTAATTTACCCCTAAAAAAGTTGTTAATAGTGATTAATTTTATAAAAAATTAAACCATAAATATCATGAAAAAAATATTACACATTACTACGGTCTGTTTTGCTTTAGCAGCATTTGGCCACGCTACCGCTCAGAATGTAAACATTCCTGATAATAACTTTAAAAACAGACTGCTCATCGCCAATACAGCAAATGGTTTTGCTAAAGATGAAAACGGTGCCAATATACAAATCGACAGCAATAACGACGGCGAAATCCAGGAAAGCGAAGCCCTAAATGTTTACGAGTTGTATGTAAATCAAGCGCTGATAAGCGACCTTACAGGTATAGAAGCCTTTACAAACCTTACCCTATTGTATTGTTACTCAAACAACCTAACGGCAATTGATGTATCCAACAACACCAATCTTGTTGATCTCAATTGTAGCTCTAACAATATAACGGCAATTGATGTATCAAGCAATACCAATCTTGTTAATCTAAATTGCATGTCTAATGACCTCACCGCTATAGACTTGTCGAACAATGTGAATTTGTATAGTGTGATTATCGACAGCAACGACATCTCTTCTCTCGACTTTTCAAACAACCCTAGCATCGGCAATTTTAGAGTGTTAAACAACCCTAATCTCTCATCGATAAACCTCTACAATGGCACATTACTAGATGTAGGGCTAGACCAAGGCACTTGGAACGAGATGTTTGGGTTTCTCCCAGATAATGTTTACATTTGTGCAGACGAAGAAGAAATTTCTATTATTGGTCCTTATTTAAATACGATGGGGAGTTCCGGGCAGGTAATCACCTCTACTTGTAGCTTTTTACCTGCAGGCGATTACAACACCATCACAGGGATTGTGCGTAGCGATTGGGAAAGCAACGGCTGTGACGATAACGATCTTGTCCACTTTGCTCAAGTAAAAGCAGAGAAAGACGATGATTTTATCTATTCATATACAAACGATAGTGGAGAATATACTTTCTTTACAAATGATGGAACATTTGACCTCAACGTTGAGCATGTCAACCCAGATTGGTTTACCATCACGCCAGAAAATCATACTGTAGTTTTTGACGCTGTTGACGGAAGCATCGCCGAGCAAGATTTTTGTATTACACCAAACGGCATTCACCCAGACCTAGAAATCGTAGTCACTCAGCTCGACAATGCAGTGCCTGGTTTTGAAACTTCTTATAAAATTGTTTACAGAAACATCGGCAACCAGCTCATGTCGCAAGAATATGGTGTGAGCTTTTTCTTTAATGACAACTTGATGGATTTTGTTTCGGCAGATATCGCACCAAACTCAGCAAATGCCGGAGCATTAAGTTGGTCTTACGAAAACCTAAAACCATTTGAGTCGAGAGAGATTGTTGTAAACATGAGCATTAACTCTCCTACTCACCCAGATTTTCCGGTAGCAATTGACGATGAACTAAGTTTTACTGTAAATATTTTGCCTGTAGCTGGCGATGAAAACACACAAGACAACACTTTTGTTTACACACAAACAGTTGTTGGCAGCTATGACCCTAATGACATTACTTGCTTGGAAGGAAGCGAAGTAAGCACCAATTATATCGGAGAAGAGCTGCATTACCTTGTTCGATTCGAAAACACCGGCACAGATGTAGCGCACAATATCGTTGTTGTCATGGAGATTAATGACGAATACTACAGTCCCAATTCGCTAGATATTATTCATAGCTCTCACAACGCCGACGTACGTTTGAAAGAAAATACTGCCGAAATGTATTTCAACAACATCATGCTAGATACCTCTGGGCACGGAAATATTTTGTTGGCACTCGAAACCAAAGATACACTCGAAGAAAACGATTTTGTTATCAGCAAAGCAGATATCTATTTTGATTATAATTACCCAATTATTACCAACGATGCGCAAACTACTTTTTTGACTAGCTTAAGCGTTATTGAAAACCCTAAGAATATCCACCTGAATTTTTTCCCAAATCCAACCAAAGACAAAATTACAATTACTGCCAAGTCAACCATTCGTCAAATACAATTTTTCGATATGACTGGTAAATTACTAAAAATAAGCAATGTGAACGAAAGCAATTCTGTCCAAGACGTTAATTTCTTGAGTAATGGTATTTATTTGATGAAAGTAAAAACAGACGATGGCGAGGCAATCGCTCGTTTAGTCAAAGAATAATTTTGCTATAATTTGTGTAATAAAAAGCCGATTCGATAATAAATATTGAATCGGTTTTTTGGTTTGATACGACTTCAAACTCTTTGGTAATACTTGCCCTGTAGAGGTTTGACCAACCCTTTCATTTCTAAATTAAACAACAAAACCATCAACTGATGTACCGGAATTTTGGTGTCTATTGATATCAGATCGAGTAATTCTTTGTCTTTTTTTGCCAAATAATCAGCAATTAGTTGCTCTTCGTCTGTCAAATCTACAAAAAGTTGTGGCTGCACTACTTTTGGCTGTTTTTCAGACACTTGCCATCCCATCAAATGCACAATATCTTGGTGAGAAGTAATCAAATGCGCTTGTTGCGTTTTGATCAAATGGTTGCAGCCTGCACTATACACATCGGTCACACGGCCAGGCACCGCCATCACCTCGCGGCTATAATCATTGGCCAATCGCGCGGTAGATAACGAGCCACCTCTGAGCGCGCTCTCCACCACTACAGTGCCTGCCGTCATCCCAGCTACTATGCGATTGCGGCGCACAAAATTTTCTTTGTTCACGATATCCGAACTCCAAAATTCGGTCAAAAAACCGCCGTTTTCCAACATTTTTTGGTTGTGTTTTTTGTGCATCGCAGGATAAGTATGTTGCAATCCGTGTCCCAAAACCGCAATCGTTTTGAGCTTGTGGTCTATCGCCGAGAGATGTGCGTGAATATCGGCGCCAAAAGCATACCCACTCACAATGGTGGGCTGATAAATTTTTATTTGCTCTATCATCTCTTTGATAAAACTCACGCCATTAGACGTGATATTGCGTGTGCCTACAACGCTTAGCATATTTTGATAAGCCGAAAAATCGATGCCTTTGTAAAACAAAAACAACGGGGCGTCGGGGCATTGTTTGAGCAAATACGGATAACTGTCATCAAAAATAGTGAGTATTTCTATTTGATTTTTATCTACAAAAGTCAATTCTTTATCGACCAAATCAAATTTTTTGAACGAGGTAATTTTTTTCACCAACACATCACTAATGCCATCAACCATGCGAAGTTGAGTGTTTTTTGCATCAAATATTTTTTTGGGAGAACCAAAATGCCTGAGCAATTTTCGGGCAATAACACTCCCCACTCGGTCGATGCGTGTAAGCGCCATCAAGTAATAAATTTCTTCTTTTTTCATGCTAATTTTTCTGTGCTAGGATAAAGATACTAAAATACTTATAAACAATCGGCGGCAAATTGTTGAAAAAATCATCTGCACACAGGTTTCGATTTTGCTGATTTATCGATATATTTGTATTATGAAATTAGAAAAATACATCTCCGATTTATTATACAGACACCAATGCGTAGTTGTGCCTGGCTTTGGTGCGTTTATCACTGAAGAAGTCAGCGCGACTTACCACCCAAGCAAGCAAACGTTTACACCGCCAAGCAAATCGGTGTACCTCAACACCTTGCTCAAAAACAATGACGGTTTGTTGGCGCAACACATCGCCAAAGAACAAAAAAATAGTTATAACGAAGCAATGGCTTTTATCGCAGCGCAGGTGGCTAATTGGCAACAATCTATCGAGCAAAAAAAATCGGTAGAGCTCAGCGCTTTGGGTACTGTACAAATGAATGAAGAAGGTGTAATTGGTTTTCAGCCTTATGGTATTCAAAATTATTTGACCTCATCTTTTGGATTGAGCCATGTGATGGCGACAAAATTGGCCAAGGCAGAAGAGCCAAAAATTATCCCGATAGAGCAACCACGTCAGCGCAATTATCGCAAGTATATGCGCGCAGCAGCAGCCATTTTTGTAGGCGCAATGGCTTGGATGGGTTACAACAATTACCAAGAGTACAACCAGTTCGAAACACAAAAAAATGCGGTTACGCAAGCGGTAAACGAGCAAGTGCAACAACAACTGCAGCAGGCTACGTTTTTTATCGAGCCTCCGCAAGTAAGCTTCGAAACACCTAATACAAATACCAACCATCACCTGATTGCTGGCGCTTTTAGAACAGAAAAAAGGGCTGCAAAATTGGTAGAAGAGCTCAAACAAAAAGGGTTTGAAAACGCTTATTTTTTACCCAAAACCAAACACAATTTGTACCCTGTGGCTTATGCGTCATACAACAACGAAGCCGAGGCTAGAAAAGTGCTCAAAGAAGTACAAAATACAGACAATAGAGAAGCTTGGTTGTTGATTGAAGACCAGAATCAATAAAACCAAAATCTAGATTTATAAACCGCCTATACCAAGGCGGTTATTTTTTTATCTTTGCAAAAAAAACAATGACACCAAAAACACCTTCACAATCTATAACAGTCATGACAGACATTGTCTTGCCTGGAGAAACCAACCCATTAAACAACTTATTTGGCGGAGAATTATTGGCGAGAATGGATCGCGCTGCGGGTATTACTGCTCGCCGACATTCGCGTAGAGTATGCGTAACTGCATCGGTAAACAACGTGGCTTTTAACAACGCTATACCGCTTGGCAGCGTAGTGACTATCGAGGCAAAAGTATCGAGAGCTTTCAAAACGTCTATGGAGATTTTTCTCGATGTGTGGATAGAAGATCGTGAGTCGGGCAAAAGATTACAAGCCAACGAGGCGATTTATACTTTTGTGGCGGTTGACGAAATGGGCAAACCTGTGGCTATACCACAAATTGTACCCGAAACCGAATTAGAAAAACAACGCTTTGACGCTGCGCTTAGACGCAAACAATTGAGTTTGGTGCTCTCTGGAAAGATGAAAGCCAATGAAGCAACCGAATTAAAGGCTCTTTTCTTGGATTAGAGACATTATTGGTCATAAAAACACCCAGAATACCATGCGTGTTCTGGGTGTTGTTGTAATGTGGTGTTTTGGGCTATCTTTTTAAAGTTTTAATTTTTAAGTCTTTTCCATTTTGTTTAACTCTACCTTGATGAGCCCGCCTTAAATTTAGTTCCTTTCTAATAACTCTTAAAACTGCCTTTTCTTTGTGGTATTCTTGAAATTGTTTAACTAGTTCTTTGTCTTTGAATATAAAAAAATTATTGTCGTCCGTGATGTATTCTATTAATTTTAAATCGATTTTGACCAACTCGATAAATCTATCAACAATCATTGAGAAGGTATTGGGTTGTCTATGATCTACAACCAATTCTTTCCAACTGGATTTGATACCAGATTCTTGACACATAACATATCCATTTTTTGAATTTTCATCAAAATACGCTTGTTTTACGCTTCTTAAATCGTCGTTTATTGAATTTCTTGCTGATTTATAAAAGTTTTGAAAGTAGTTTTGTTTAGGCTTGTTAATTCGTAAAATATATGAAACGAATTCACTTTCACCATCGTCATAAACTAACTCGAAGCATTTTGTGTTAAATTGAGCTTTCCCAATTCTAATGTTTATAAGTGTTTTTTGTCAGATATTTTATCACTTAATTTCCTAAATTCAGGGTGATTTTCAAAATAACTTTCATCATAATTTAGCAAATCAACTACATCATTAAAATGTTCATCTATTAGAACTTCTCCAAAATCATATGTGTTTAGGATTTCTTTGTAAAAACTCAAGGCTTCTTTCTTATAACGATATTCTTTACTTCCTATCTTTATGGTCTTCCTCATAGGTTATCTGTTAAATTAAACACAATAATATCGGCTATACGTAGTGCAAGATTTGAAAGCTAAAAGTTTTAAATCGGCACAAAGTAGAACGTAGCGATTGAATATCTTAAATTTTTCACTAAATATACAAAAGGCGAAGCGAATTACAGCACGAAAATTTAAATTTCACACTTGTCTTGTCCTGAAATAGCGATACACAAATTTTATCGTTATGGAAAACTATCAAGGAAGTCGCTATGTAAAGCGCACCCAGAAGGACTATTCAATGTCTTTAAAACTTCAAGTTGTTCAAGAAGTAGAGCAAGGAAGAGCG
>JBFHGP010000097.1:0-7242 GCA_041583035.1 Flavobacterium sp. | reverse complement strand
TACCTCATTAGTTCAGGATTCATATCCGCCGCGGCGGACACGGGTTCAACTCCCGTCTTCGCTACAACAAAGAGAATTGGCAAGTGAGTTGATTCTCTTTTTTTATAATGATATTTACGGTTTACATATTATATTCATCTACGTATGACAAGCATTATACTGGATATACTTCAGATATAGATGCACGGCTGATTTCTCATAATTCTAAAGGGAAAGGTTGGACGGCAAGATATCGTCCGTGGAAAGTTATTTACACACGTGTTTTTACAGATAAGTCATCGGCTATGGCGCATGAAAAATGGTTAAAATCAGGTGCTGGTCGAGACTTTGTCAATACAATACCTCATTAGTTCAGGATTCATATCCGCCGCGGCGGACACGGGTTCAACTCCCGTCTTCGCTACAACAAAGAGAATTAGCTAGTGGGTTGATTCTCTTTTTTTATTACCTTTTGTTTGAGTCTCCTTAAGAAGTTATACTTTTCATTTCCAAATAACTTTTTATCTTTGTGATTATGAAAAACATATACTTTATATTTTTATTTATAATTGGTGCCAATATTCAGGCGCAACAAAAACAAATCGATTGGCAAAATATACCAGCGACTTTGCAAGGCAACAGTACTTTTAACCAGTATTTTACTGCACAGGGTTGGGATTTTTCTAGCGATGAGCAAAATATTTATTTCGAAACCAAAACACAAAGCCAAGCGAGTGTTTATGCGATAAAAAACAAAAATCAATCCAACGCTTTTTTATTGACTGGCGAGGCTGAGGTAGCGGCGCAATGGCAAAAAGACATTAAAAGTTTTGCTACTTTTGTTGAAACCAAATCTGCAGACGGGCAGGATGTATTTGTTTATCAATACAATAACGCTAATTATGGCTGGTATGCTGAGGTCAATCCTCAAACGAGATTGTACACTTTTTTTGTAGTGCTTAACAAAGACGAAGTGGTGAAATCATCCGAAGGGCAACCTCGATTAAAAGATAGTGAGGTAGGTTTTCACAAGTACTTCGCTAGTCGATTTAGAATACCGCATGACTTGCCTAGCTATAAAGGCAAAGTTGTTTTTGTTGTGACAGAAAATGGTGATGTAAAAAATATTAAGACTATTCCATATAATAAACAAATACAAGTCGAGGTAATGCCTATTCTGAACGATACAAAATGGATTCCGGGAGTAGATGAAAACAACAAGCCTGTAGATAAAGAACTTACTCTACCTATTATTCTCAATAGTCATTAGTAAAATCTAAAGTTCGGACTTCTGCCGAAAAAACAATAATTAACATATTTTTGATTTAGCTTTTATATTTTTGCTAAATTAACTCAACTTTTTACATCAAATAACAAAAACGGTTTATGAAGAAACTTGCTTTGCATTGGCAAATATTGATAGGGATGACTTTAGGGGTGCTTTTTGCCCTTGTGTTGAGTAATTTTTCTTGGGGTGGACAATTTATCGAAGATTGGATAAAACCATTCGGAACGATATTTATCAACTCGCTCAAACTCATTGCCGTACCACTTATTTTGGCATCGCTCATCAAAGGCGTTTCTGACCTCAAAGACATTTCAAAATTATCCAAAATGGGGCTGCGTACCATCGGTTTGTATGTAGGTACAACCATTGTTGCAGTGAGTATCGGTCTGCTGATTGTAAACGCGGTAAAACCAGGCGATTCCATTACCGAGCAAACTCGTACAGAGTTAATCAACAATTATACTGATGATGTAGATGACAAGCAACAAGAAGCCAAAAAACAACAAGCCACCGGGCCTTTGCAAATGCTTGTAGATGTAGTGCCTTCAAATATTGTTGGTGCGTCGAGTGATAATTCTAATATGTTGCAAGTAATCTTTTTTGCCATCTTTTTTGGGGTGGGGATGATATTGATACCCGAAGAAAAATCAAAACCTGTCAAAGCATTTTTTGACGGATTTAACGAGGTTATTCTCAAGCTGATAGATTTGATCATGCTCGCTGCGCCTTATGGTGTTTTTGCTTTATTGGCAGCTTTGGTAGTTGAGTCTCCAAGCGCCGACCTCTTCAAAGCTCTGGGCATGTATGCATTTACTTTTATTATCGGCCTAGCAATTATGATGGCTTTTTATATGCTGATTGTTTGGCTGTACACCAAGAAAAAACCTTCGTTTTTTATCAATGGGATTTCGCCTGCACAGCTTTTAGGCTTTTCAACTAGTTCGAGCGCAGCAACTTTGCCAGTAACTATGGAGCGCGTAGAAGAGCATTTGGGTGTAGACAAAGAGGTATCTAGTTTTGTATTGCCTATTGGTGCGACCATCAATATGGACGGAACGAGTTTATACCAGGCGGTAGCGGCAGTTTTTATCGCACAAGCCTTTGGGATGGATCTTTCTTTTGCTACACAATTGGGCATTATCGCTACGGCAACTTTGGCCTCTATTGGCTCGGCAGCTGTGCCAGGTGCAGGTATGGTGATGTTGGTGATTGTATTGGCTCAGGCAGGTATTCCCGAAGCAGGTTTGGCTCTGATTTTTGCTATCGATAGGCCGTTAGATATGTGTCGAACAACAGTTAATATCACTGGCGATGCAGCTGTGTCGATGATAGTGGCAAAGTCGGTAGGGAAACTCAACGACCCGGTCGAGAAAAACTGGGACGACTATTATCATTCATCTCCAGAAAAATAAGTTGTGGCTATGCAATTGTTTACGCCGACCAATTTTTTTCCTGTTTCCAAAAAAATAAATTATCAGTCAAATATTCTTTTGATAGGCAGTTGTTTTGCAGAGAATATGGCCAATAAATTTAGTTATTTTCAATTCAATCACTGGTGTAATCCGTGGGGAATCCTATTTCATCCATTGGCGATAGAAAATATGTTGGCAACTGTTATTCATCAACGTGAGTTGGCTACAGACAATGTTTTTGTACATGCCGATGTTTGGAGTAGTTTTGAGATGCATTCTTCGATGAATGCCTTGTCACGAGAGCAATTACTTAAAAATATTCAACTCCAAAACGATTTGTTGTTACAGCGTTTGCCGCAGCTTACTCATCTGGTGATTACTTTGGGCACGGCTTGGGTTTACAAAAATATTTCGACCGATAGTTTTGTGGCCAATTGTCACAAGATGCCGGCGTCGGCTTTTGAAAAACAGTTGCTGACGATTGATCAAATTTCGCAATCGTTGCGCAATATCGTGCATTTGGTGCGTGAGGTCAATCCCGATTGTCAATTTATTTTTACCATTTCGCCAGTTAGGCATATCAAAGACGGAATGATTGAGAATCAGCGCAGCAAAGCGCATTTGGTTGCTGGTTTGCATGATTTCTTAGATCAATTTACAGCAGATTGTTGCACTTATTTTCCGTCTTACGAATTGATGATTGACGAGCTACGTGACTATCGTTTTTATACCAAAGATTTGTTGCATCCCAACGATACGGCAATAGAATATATTTGGCAGCAATTTATTGATAATGTGTTAGATAAGGGTGTTGTTGCCGATATGAAAAAAGTAGACGAAATCATGAAATCTCTCCGTCATCGACCATTCAATCCAAATACTACGGCGCATCAGCAATTTTTGACACGTTTGGAACAAAAGATGGCAACTTTACAACAAAAATATCCGTTCATGAATTTTCAAAATCCCGAAAATTAACGTGGCCATCGACAACCATTTGCGCATCATCAAACTGGCTATCCCGATTATTTTGGCTAATGCTGCTGTGCCCTTACTGGGCTTGGCAGATACTGCTGCGATAGGGCAAACGGGTACTGCCGTCGATTTGGGAGCGATAGCTTTGGCGTCGTTGGTGTTTAGTTTTGTGTATTGGGGCTTTGCTTTTTTGCGTATGGGCACTTCTGGTTTTATCGCTCAAGCGTCTGGGGCAAATAACCAAACAGAGGTAAAAGCCTTGTTTTTTAGAGCGGTTTTTGTCGCCATGGCTATTGGTATGCTGCTTATTGTTGCTCAATATCCAATCAAGCATATCGCTTTGTCATTGTTGGATGCAAGCGAAGAGGTGAAGTGGGGCGTTGCTGATTATTTTGATGTCCGCATTTGGGGTGCGCCTGCGACATTGTCTACTTTTGTTTTGCTTGGCACGCTTATCGGTATGGGTTGGACAAAAAAGTTGTTGATTGTTCAATTGTTTTTAAACGGATTGAATATTTTGCTCAATTTGTTTTTTGTCTTGGTACTCGATTATGGCGTAGTAGGTATTGCGTTGGGTACAGTAATTGCAGAGTGGATTACCATGTTTTTTGCCTTGCGCTTGGTGGTAAAAGATTTGGATATTGCGCACCTTTTGACAGAGTTTCAGCAACTCAAATTACGTGTTTTTGACCGCGAAAAAATCATTGCCTTATTCAAGCTCAATGCCGATATCATGGTGCGTACTTTGGCCTTGTTAGGCGGCTTTGCTTGGTTTGCCAATCAAGGAGCCATTTTTGGTGACGAGGTACTGGCGGCCAATCATATTTTGTTGCAATTTGTTTCTTTTTCTGCATTTTTCTTGGACGGATATGCCTATGTAGCCGAGATGCTGAGCGGGCGTGCTTATGGCGCAAACGACCAAAAAACTTTTATGCGTGACATAAAAGATTCTACCGTAGTATCGGCATTATCTGCGGTGGGATTGGCGATTATTTTTGCCTTGGGCGGACATCTTTTTATCGAATGGCTCACGCAAGAAGTAACAGTGCAAAATTTAGCCAAAAACTATTTGATGTATGCAGTAGTTTATATTTTGTTGTCTTTTGCGGCTTTTCAGCTCGACGGCGTTTTTGTAGGTACTACCCAAAGCAAAGCTATGCGCAATGCTACTTTGTTGGCGCTTTTTGTGTTTTTAGGTTTGGGGTATTGGTTGATAAATGAATACCAAAACACAGGTTTGTGGATTGCTTTTATCGCCTATGTAGTGTTTAGAGCGGTCGGACTTTTGTGGTATTTGCCTAAAATTTTTGCGGATATGAATGCCAAAAAAATAACAGCATAACTTTAAATAGATTCAAAAAAAAATACCGAATCTTTCGACTCGGTATTTAACAAATTACAAAGCGACTTCGAATTCTTTTTCAATAAGTTCTAGTCCGTAAGTGATAAGATGCGCGATTTTCGGACGACGTGTTTTCACTTCTTTGAGGTGCTCAACGGCTTTCTTTCTCAAGTCATCCAATTGATTTTTGGTCGCCAATTCAGTAATTTCTACGCTTAGCAGCCAATCGTTAGGATAATTGTTTTGCAAATCGTCTAAAATATCAGACAAATTCACCGCAGTGTTTTTGCCTTCACGAAAATCTCTAACTAGCTGATAGTTTTTTTCTAAATTTTCGCGTTCGGTTGTTTTTTTACTTTTGATAGTCTCGGTCGTAGGTACGTGTGCAGATAGGTTAAAACTATGCACATCGGCAGGGCCAGAAAACCCTGACACTATTTTTTTACCTACGGCCATGTCATAAACGCCCCATTCTGGTGCAAAAAGTACCTGATCTTGATAAGTAACCGTACAGTTTTTAAAGCTAATCAAAACAATTTCACCTTTTAGATTTCGCTTGCCCGTAATGATTTCGCCCGAAACTTTTACGCCGCCTTCAAACTCCAGATTTACCACTTCGCCTTCATAAATATTGTAAGCTTTGAGGTCTCTTGGCGACATCTCTTCAATGGCGAGGTTAATGCCTTTGAGTTTGCCTACGGGGCTACCAAAACCTTCGCTGTGGTAATGCGTGCCGTGCCCTACCAATTCTTTTTCGCGATACGCCAAAGCGGTTTTTCCGGTTGTTTGTATATAAATAGGTTTTCCTTGATGCTCAATAACGCGGGTAAAAATCCCTGAAACTTGTAAACCAGTCGAATATTCAATAGTGCCAATAGCTTTTGACTCGATGAGTTTTTCGATACTTGCCAATCCGCCTTGACGAAGCGCCATTTTATTCGCAAATTCTTCCAAAACCAAACTCAGGTGTGCAAAATCTGGGGTTACATATAATTGTGGTTGCGGTTTGGTGATGTCAAAACCTTGGTAAGCGGCTTCTATACTATAAGGTAGCTTTTTGACTTTGTCGGTCATGCACCATTCACTTTCGCCAATAGACGAGAGCAAACCAGCACCATATATTTTTGGATTGTCCAAAGTGCCAATCAAACCATACTCTACCGTCCACCAGTGCAAATTGCGTATCAATGCCATCTCTGAGGGCGTAACATCTTTGGCTTGCAAATCGTCTACGCGTTGGCGAGCATTGGTCAATACCTCTGCAGAGGTGCCTTCGGCTTCTTCCAAAATCGATAATTCGCGAATGGCTTCGTAAATCTCGTAATCATGTGCCGACGAAATAGCTTTGCAACCAATCTCTCCAAATCTTCGCAAATATTCTGCATACTCTGGGTTGGCAATAATAGGTGCGTGACCTGCGCCCTCGTGTATAATGTCTGGGGCAGGCGTGTATTCTATGTTTTCTAATTGTCTAATGTCTGAAGCAATCACCAATACATTATAGGCCTGAAACTCCATAAAAGCGTTGGGCGGAATAAAACCATCTACGGCAACGGCAGCCCAACCTATCGCTTTCAGAATGCGGTTCATCCCATACATACTCGGGATGCTGTCTACAGATATACCCGTTTGTTGCAAGCCATCTGTATACGATTCGTGCGCTACTCTACCTAGGTAATCAACGTTTTTGCGCATCACATATCGCCAAACAGCCTGGTTGATAGGTGTGTAGTCGTCATAGTTTTGTGGTTTGATAAACTGCTTCAAATGCTCAGGGAGCAAGTCTATCAGTGGGTTAGATTCGTAGGTGTTACTCATTATATAAGTGTTTTGCTAAAAGTCAAATATAGCTATTTTTTAGACAAATTCAAAGGTAAATAAATAACGCAAGAGTGTTAATTTTTTTTGTGGTTAAAAAAAAAGTTTTATATTAGCGGTCTAACTAAATATTAAAATTAAATATTAATTATTATGAAAAAAGTATTTTTATCGTTGGCAGCCTTGGCATTTGTTGCAACAGGAGCAGTATCATGTAGTAGTGATGATGGTGGATCACCAGCGCCACAAGATGACAACGTAACCCCGCAAGATGATAACACGCCTGTGGAATCTAATGGGGTATTGACTTATGATGGACAAGAAATTAGCTTGGACAATATGTATTTCTTAATTAATGGTGCTAACGATCAAGTGGAACTTGTGAATGTTGGTACTGAAGAAGCGCCAGAAATTGTTAGTTATTGGGT
>JBFHGP010000096.1:0-7324 GCA_041583035.1 Flavobacterium sp. | reverse complement strand
TCGCACCGCTATAACGAGACCTTGTCATCAAACAGAGCAAAATCTACCGCTCAGTGGCTGATTGATAACGGTATCAATCGCAATCGATTGACCTGGAAAGGTTATGGCGAAACACAACTCATCAACGGTTGTGCCGATGGCGTAGACTGCTCTGAAGCAGAACACCAAGCCAATAGACGTTCGGAGTTTATCATTATCAAAAAATAGATAAACCGCAACAACTATACTTGTTTTATACCCCGAAGTTTAATCGCTTCGGGGTTTTTTGTGCTATTATTTTTGCTTTTTTATCCGTAAACCCATGATTTGTGGCATGCCAGTTGGTTTGCTGATATGGTGAAATTTTGGGTCGGTATTGAGTTGAAAAGTGCTATAAATTTTAGTGACACACAAACAAATTTCGTCTTGATTTTCAAGTTTAGTTTCAAAAGGAGTAATCTGTAATCCTGCTGCGACGTCAAAATTTCCGTATCGATAAGTATAAGTGGTTTGTGACAGTGTAGTTTGATTATTTTTAACTACAGATAATTGGAGCTGAAGGCTATCATTTTTGCTGGCAAATGTTCCCAAATTAATATTCGCAAAAGCATTGATTTCATAATATCCGTCGGCATCAATTGTCAATTTGTTGTTGTTCAATGTAGCCACTTTATTGTACACAATATCTCGGGTTTTGAAGTAGAGGCATTGTTGGTTACTGGTAGAAAAGTCTAACGCTAAAGACCGATTGCTTCTTGCAAAAAATAAACTATCTTGTGCGAATATAGCTTGACTTAACAACAAAAAAATTAAACTAAAAAAAGTCGGTATTGCCATTTTCTGTACTGATTAGTCGAATATTAAAAGAAAACGAAACACAGTTGTCTATCGTCTTTGAACAACCTATGTGTGTATAAAACAAATGCGTGTTGACGTAGCCTGTGCTGATCGCAGGAGCAACCACATCACCTTGCTGTAAGTAAACAATTGTAGGCAAAACTTCGATTGGAGAATAATTGTCTTGATTGGTTTTGTCGAAAGTAAATCGAGAAGCCGCCATGTATTGAGACTTGTTGTCTCGTATGTGAACGAGTCCAAAATTGATGCCTCCGCGGTTGTCTTTGATAGAGGCGGTGTCTGGGTTAAAGTTAAAAAATGCTTCTACTTCATAGTAACCATCATAAGGGATAATCAGTTGTTGGGTGGCGTTGTTGATGTCAAAAAGCGTATTGAAGGTGATGTCAACTCTGTCTAGCATGACATATTGAAAATCGTTATATTGCCCTTTTCTGAGCTGAAACGACTGTTTTTTGTTGGTACTGTAAGTAAATGACTGTGCGTTGGACAAAGTGCTAAATAATCCCAAAATAACAATCAAATGTCTCATGAAATTCTAGCTTTTATTGGCCAATTGACCACAAGCAGCATCAATATCTTTGCCGCGCGATCTGCGCACTTTTACCACGATATTTGCTTCTTCTAATGCCTGGATATAATTGTCAATAGCTTGTTCGTCTGCTTGCTGAAAATCACCGTCGTCGATGGCGTTGTATTCGATTAGATTAACCTTACATGGCACATGTTTGCAAAATTTCACCAATGCTTTGATTGATTTTTCATCATCGTTAATGTCTTTCCAAACCACATATTCGTAGGTTACTTTACTACGCGTTTTTTGGTACCAATATTGCAAAGCATCTCTGAGCTCGGTAAGCGGAAAACTAGTGGTAAAAGGCATGATTTTGTTACGGATTTCTTCAACAGCCGAATGCAATGATACGGCCAATTTGAATTTGCCTCCATCATCAGCCATTTTTTTAACCATTTTGGACACACCTGACGTCGAAATCGTGATGCGTTTTGGCGACATTCCCAAACCTTCGTCTGAGGTGATTTTTTCTACCGCTTGCAAAACATTGTTGTAATTCATCAAAGGTTCGCCCATACCCATAAATACAATGTTTGACAAAGGGCGATCATGGTATAATCGGCTTTGCTTGTCGATGGTAACCACTTGGTCATAAATTTCGTCTGGAGATAGATTGCGCATGCGCTTGAGGCGAGCGGTGGCACAAAATTCGCAATTGAGACTACAGCCTACTTGGCTAGATACACAAGCGGTTGTGCGTGTAGTTGTCGGGATAAGTACCGACTCTACCACTAAACCATCGTGTAGTTTTACGGCGTTTTTTATCGTGCCATCAGCGCTTTGTTGCATTTGGTCTACCCGAACATGATTGATCACAAAATGACGATTGAGCATCTCGCGTGTGGGCAAAGATAGATTGGTCATATCATCAAAAGTGTGTGCACCTTTTTTCCACAACCATTCATAAACCTGATTGCCCCTAAAAGCCTTGTCTCCGTTTGATATAAAAAAATCTCGAAGTTCTTCTTTGCTTAATTTTCGGATGTCTTTTTTCTCCATTGTCATGCTGCAAAGTTATTAAATATAAGCCGTTATGTGCTTGCATTGGTCAAAAAATATCAATCAACAAAAAAAGGCTTTATAACGAGATAAAGCCTTGATAGTGTAGGGTAGAGGTTTGTTAACGTCGTCCCATATAAATCATGATGTAGTACAGCAACGTACCTATTGATGACAATGCAGCTACTACATAAGTTCTTGCCGCCCATTTTAGCGAGTCTTTTGCGCCAGCTAGTTCTTCTTGTGTCACCATATTTTTGGTCTGTAACCATTTGATGGCTCTATTACTTGCGTCATATTCGACAGGCAAAGTAACGACAGAAAACAAAGTAGTAAGACTAAAAAGAATTATACCCACGAGTAGTAATTGCGGAAAAGTATTGAGTAGTAAAATACCGCCTATCAAGACAAAGGGCATAAATTTTGAAGACACACTAACAACAGGTACCAATTTGCTACGCATTTGCAACCAGCTATAAGCGGTGGCGTGTTGCACCGCGTGACCAACCTCGTGAGCGGCAACGGCTGCTGCTGCTGCATTGCGTTGATTGTAAACCGCTTCACTCAGGTTTACTGTTTTGTTGGTAGGGTTGTAATGGTCTGTCAGTCTACCTGGTGTAGAGATGACTTTAACGTCGTAAATCCCGTGGTCATTGAGCATTTTTGTGGCAATTTCTGCACCGCTCATTCCGTTGCGGAGGTGTACCTTAGAATATTTTTCAAACTTAGCTTTGAGTCTGTATCCTACAAACCAACTAGCTCCCATGATGATTATCATTAAAACTATATACATAACTTTTCTTTTTTTAATTATCTTTTTTAATATATCAAATTTAAGACCAATTATTGTAAGTATGACAAAATTTCGCAAAAAAAATACCCTCTCGATAAGAAAGGGCATTTTGTGATTATAAAAAGTCGTATTAAAGCTTCTTTTTAACTTCGACTTCGTGATAAGCTTCGATAGTGTCGCCAATCTGAATATCGTTGTAATTTTTGATTTGCATACCGCAATCATATCCTTTAGAAACTTCTTTAACGTCGTCTTTAAAGCGTTTTAGCGTTGCCAATTCGCCAGTGTAGATAACGATTCCTTCTCTGATTAATCGGATCATAGAGTTTCTGTAAATCTTACCATCCATAACCATACATCCGGCAATAGTACCCACTTTTGAGATTTTGAATGTCTCGCGGATTTCGGCTGTACCAGTTACTTCTTCTTTCAACTCTGGTGACAACATGCCCTCCATGGCATCTTTGACATCGTCGATGGCGTCATAGATGATAGAGTAGGTTTTGATATCGATTTCTTCTTTATCTGCCAATGCTTTTGTGGTAGGCATTGGTCTTACATTAAATCCGATGATAATCGCATCAGAAGCCGAGGCAAGCAATACATCCGACTCGGTGATGGCACCTACGCCTTTGTGGATGATGTTTACTTGGATTTCTTCTGTTGACAGTTTAGAGAATGAATCAGACAAAGCTTCTACAGATCCGTCCACATCACCTTTAAGGATAATGTTGAGCTCTTTAAAGTCGCCCAAGGCAATACGTCTACCGATTTCGGCCAAGGTAACGTGTTTTTGTGTTCTAACAGATTGCTCTCTAAGTAACTGTGTGCGTTTGGCAGCAATTTGTTTTGCTTCTCTTTCGTCTTCAAATACATTGAACTTGTCACCAGCTGCAGGAGCGCCGTCTAGACCAAGAATTGAGATAGGAATAGATGGACCTGCTTCTTTGACAGTGTTTCCACGTTCATCGTGCATAGCTCTTACCTTACCATGGTTTTTACCTGCCAAGATATAATCGCCTACACGCAAAGTACCGCCTTGTACCAATACCGTAGATACATATCCGCGACCTTTGTCGAGATAAGCTTCTACCACCGTACCGGAGGCTGCTTTGTCAGGGTTGGCTTTGAGCTCTAGCATTTCAGCTTCGAGCAATACTTTTTCGAGCAATTCATTTACTCCTTGACCAAATTTGGCCGATATGTCATGCGACTGGTATGAACCTCCCCAGCTTTCTACCAAGAAATTCATAGCCGCTAATTTTTCTTTAATTTTCTCCGGATTTGCTGTAGGTTTATCTACCTTGTTGATGGCAAAAATAATAGGTACACCAGCTGCTTGGGCATGAGCTATTGCTTCTTTTGTTTGCGGCATAATGTCGTCATCCGCAGCCACCACAATAATAGCGATGTCTGTAGCCTGCGCCCCTCTTGCACGCATAGCGGTAAAGGCTTCGTGACCAGGAGTGTCTAAGAAAGTGATGCGTTGGTTGTTGTCTAATACCACACTGTATGCACCGATGTGCTGTGTGATGCCACCCGATTCGCCAGCAATTACATTGGCTTTACGGATATAATCTAGCAATGATGTTTTACCGTGATCAACGTGTCCCATAACGGTAACAATCGGAGCTCTCGGAATCAAACTTGCCGGGTCGTCTTTTTCTTCAACGATGGTTTCTTCAATGTCAGAAGTAGTAAACTCTACCTCAAAACCAAATTCGTCAGCAACAATAGTAAGTGTTTCTGCGTCTAAGCGCTGATTCATGGTTACCATAATACCTAACGACATACAAGCTCCAATTACCTGTGTGATAGGTACATCCATCATGGTAGCTACTTCGCTAACCGTGACAAATTCTGTTACTTTTAATATTTTATTGTCTTCTTCAGCGCGTGCTTCTTCTTCCTTTTTACGGTGTTGCTCACGTTTGTCTTTACGATATTTAGCTGCTTTAGACTTGTTTTGTTTTCCTTGGAGTCTTTCCAAGGTTTCTTTGATTTGGTTTTTAACTTCTTCTTCGGTAGGCTCTACTTTTGGTGTTGCTTTTTTGGCGTTTGGTCGATTGTTTCTACCTCTGTTGTTGTTATTTCTATTTCTGTTGTTGCTATTGTTGTTTTTATCTGCAGGAGAATCTTTTACAATTCGCTTGCGTTTTTTATTGCGTTTTTTGTCTGCACTATCCGAATTAGAGCTAGTTTCTTTTTTCTTTTTCGGCTTATTAAATTGGGAAAGATCTATAGTTTGTCCAGTAAATGTAGTACCCGACAATTTTTGGTACTGTGTTTTTATCACAGCAGGTTTTTCCTCTGAAGATTCTTTACCTTCAGTGGTTTCAGTTTTTGGTTTTTCAACAGCTTTTTTCGGCTGAGATTTTTCGGCTTTCGGCTTAGCTTCCGATTTTTGTTGAGCAGGTTTAGTTTCCTTTTTCTCCTCTTTTTTCTTTTCGGTTGGTTTTGCCTCGGCTACGGCTTTTTCTTGCTTGTTGCCTTTGTTTTCAGAAGTTTTTTTGTTGTCTTCAGCTTTGTCTTTGTTGTTGTCCAAATCGATTTTTCCCACAGTTTTGAGTGCGTCAATTTTGGCCGCTTTAGCTTTGACAATTTTTTCTTCTTCTTCGCGTTTTTTGGCTGCAGCTGCCGCAGCTGCCTCTTCTTCGCGTTTTTTCGCCTCTTCTTTTTTGCGTTTTTCTTCCAGTTCTTTTTCTCTTTCTAAACGCAGGGCTTCTTTTTCCTTTTTCTTTTCTTCGCTTACTTCCAAAGAAGCTTCTTTTTTGTTTTTATCTGTAGAGAACTCTTTGTTCAGAGCATCGAGTTCCTCTTGCGAAATCTTAGCGTTTGGCTTCGCTTCGATTTCATGACCTTTAGATTTCAGAAAATCCACGGCCCTGTCAAGAGAAATATTAAGTTCTCTCAGCACTTTGTTAATTCTTATAGATCTTTTGTCAGACATATATCCTCTCCCTTTATTTTTTGTTTTTTGTTTTAATCTTCGTCTTCAAACTCTGCCTTGAGAATTTGAACGATTTCGCGAATGGTTTCTTCTTCCAAGTCGGTTCTACGCTCAAGCTCTTCAATAGAGTTTTTCAAGACGCTTTTGGCCGTGTCTAAGCCTATTTTTTCGAATTCTTCGATAATCCATGGGTCGATTTCGTCAGAGAATTCTTTTAGTTCTACATCGTCTTCTAATACTTGCGAACCATCTCTTATAACATCTATTTCGTAGCCAGTAAGCATCCCAGCCAAGCGAATATTTTGTCCGCCGCGGCCGATGGCTTTTGATACTTCATCTACATCAAGGTAAACCTCTGCTTTTTTCTCTTCTTCAAAGATTTTTACATTGTTTACTCTTGCAGGGCTCAATGCTCTCGAGATATACAGTGATTGGTTAGTGGTAAAATTGATAACATCGATATTTTCGTTGCCTAACTCTCTCACAATACCGTGTATTCTACTCCCTTTCATCCCAACACATGCGCCTACTGGGTCGATATTGTCGCTATAACTGTCTACGGCTACTTTTGCTTTTTCGCCTGGTATTCTCGCTACTTTTTTGATAGTAATAAGTCCGTCTGCAATTTCCGGAATTTCTTGTTCAAAAAGTCTTTCCAAAAACAGATTTGAGGTACGGCTCATGATAATTTGTGGCTTGTTGCCTTTGAGCTCTACCGCCTCTATGATGCCGCGTACTTGTTCTCCTTTTTTGTAAAAATCTGATGGTATTTGTTTGTCTTTTGGCAAGATAATTTCGTTGCCATCATCGTCCATCAAAATTACTGCTTTGTGGCGAATATGGTGTACCTCGGCCGAATAAATCTCATCAATCAAATCTTTGAATTGTTTGTAAAGATTGGTGCTATCGTGCTCGTGAATTTTGGTAATCAAGTTTTGACGCAAGGCGAGAATAGCTCTTCGTCCTAAGTCTGTTAATTTTACAGGCTCAGATACTTCTTCACCAACTTCAAAGTCTGGTTCAATTTTTTGAGCTTCTGATAAGGCAATTTCCGAATTGTCGTCTTCTACCTCACCATTTTCTACCACGATACGGTTGCGCCATATTTCCATGTCGCCATTGTCGGGGTTGATAATGATATCGAAGTTCTCATCGGTCCCAAATCTCTTTTTTA
>JBFHGP010000095.1:0-7354 GCA_041583035.1 Flavobacterium sp. | reverse complement strand
ACCAAAGCTACTTTCATATTCCAAAGATAAGATATTCATTCTATATATTACAAAATACACAAATTTAGCATGTTTTTTTTACAAACATTTTATTATTAATCATGCTTCTTTTTATAAATTTTCTTTTGCCAAACAAATATATTCTTACCTCCTTAAAACGATAGATTTTTCATAAATCACTTACAAAATAAATTTTTGACAATTAATTTTTAACGATAAAAAAATAATGAATGTATTTAAATTTTCGCAAGAATTTATATATTCGTATTCTTAAATGAAGTATTAACCAAATTAGATTATGAAACAACAAATGTCTGAAGACGAGCAATATATATTTGATTCTATATACACGCAAGTTCGCTCCGGATTTTACAGTTTGGAAGAAATTCAGGACAATATTATTGAAGAAATCGAAGATAACGGATTTGCCTTCGAAATAAGTGAAGAGTGGGCTTTTACTCAAATTGACAACGTGTATCAATCGCTGTTGGAAGAAAGTAAAAGTTGGCCTCAACCAACAGCTACTCAACGACTAATTTTGGCCTTTGATGAACTAGCAGAAAAACACAAAATCATTGCTTTGCATTATGCAGGATACGATATGAGTGAGGGCGAATATGAAGTAGCCGAAATCGAACGTACCTTGATAGAAAACGGTGAAAAATCTGAAGGTTATTGTTTTTATCACGGGCAAGACTTAGAGCGTGCGGTGCAAAAAGAAGGTTTGTATATTGCTTTCCAAAAGATTGATAATCAAAATGACAGCATTGCAAAAGATATTGCAAAAAAAGTAATTGCTACACTCGAAAAACATGGTTTGACACCCGAATGGAACAAAAAAGTGAATAGTCGTATTTTTATTCCAGACTTTAAGTGGCAACATATTTTTAACGAAGAAAACCGAGATTTGATGAATTACAATTATGTAATTGACGCTATTTTGGGCAATAAATAAAAAAAGTGGCACTATTGGCCACTTTTTTATCTTTTTACTTTCTCGAGTGCAAACCTACGGCGTTACCCTCTGTATCCATAATCACAGCACAAAAACCATGTTCGCCAATCGGCATTTTTGGTTGTAGTACTTTGCCTCCTGCAGCTGCTACACGGCCTTCTTCTACTGCGCAATCTTCGCAGGCAAAATATGCCAAAGTACCCCCAGCATAAGGAGAAAAATCAGCAGATTTTACTAATGCGCCACTGATATTCACATCTTCTGCCCACGGAAAACCTACCATTTGCATATCATCTACACCTTCTGGCATAGGCATTTCGGTCATTTGAATTTCAAAAACTGTTTCGTAGAATTTTTGTGCTCTTGGCATATCTTCTACATAAATTTCGACCCAAGTAAATGGGTTTTTGTTGATTGTGTTCATAACAATTGATATTAAAAATTAACGATGTTGGTCAATCAAAATTACATTTCCGTCTGGGTCGCTAAGCGAGATGTACTCTGGCCCTTCTGTAGTTTCGTCAGCTTTTTTAGACAAGGTAATACCTGCATTTTGTAGTTGTTGTTGTATCATTCTTACATCATCAAAATCATCGATGTTTTGTCCGTTTTCGTCCCAACCAGGATTAAATGTGATGATATTATCTTCAAACATCCCCTGAAAAAGTCCAATAACAGCGCTGCCATTTTTGAGTACCACCCAGTTTTCATCAATATTACCGCCTTTGTATTCAAAGCCTAATTTTTCGTAAAATGCTTTTGATTGATGGATGTCTTTCACAGCCAAACTCATAGAAAATGCGCCTAGTTTCATATTTTTATTAATTTGTTAAATTCTTCGTGTTTCACGAAATTTATTGTTGTATTTTTTTAAATAAGAGTTTTTATTGGTTGGTTTCAAAGTTTATCATCCAATTGATGCCAAACTTATCTACAAACATCCCAAAATATGCTCCCCAAAAAGTATCTGCCAACGGCATCACTACTTGTCCGCCATCAGATAATTGCGTAAATAATCGATTGGCTTCTTCTTTTGTATCTGGGTTGATTGATATCGAAAAATTATTGCCTTGCGCAAATTTTGCACCCCATTCACTGCTTACATCGCTCCCCATCAAAACGGTATCTCCGATAGGTAGGCTCACGTGCATTATTTTATTTTTGTCTGCTTCGGCAACAGTATAATCATCATGTGCTGGCATTTCGTCAAAACGCCCCATGAATGTAAAATCACCGCCAAAAACTGACTTATAAAAGGTAAAAGCTTCTTCGCAATTACCATTAAAATTCAAATAAGTGTTAATTGTTGTCTTCATATTCTGTTATTTTCTTTAATTCTTGTAACGCCTTCGGGAACAGTTTGTTCATGGCATCAATATACTCTTTAGCTGTGTCAACTTCGACCATCAATGTTACACCATTTTCGTCTGGATGTAAGGTATAGCGCTCATAAGCATCTGTCCAAGTATTTTGATCGATAGGCAACTCTTCAAAATCTTTGATTTCGCCCAGATGTTTAAAAACCAAAACTTTATTTTCTTCCAACTCATCCAAGATGCTGTACATTCCGTCTCCGCTTGGTGTCAACAAATGTATTTTGCTTCCTTTCGCAAAATGGTCTGTTTGATAATAACATCCTGGCGAAAAAGCAGAGGTCCATTGTGTATAATGTTTGGGTTCCCAAAGGTACTTCCATAACTCTTGCGGAGTGGCTTTGATTTGTATTTGGTAGCTTAGTGTTATCATTGGTTATTTTTTTGTTCGAATAAAAATCATGGCAATTGCTGTAGTTACCACGCCAAACACAAAACCAAAAATGGTAGATTGTATGGCATAATTTTGATAATTAAAATATGCCTCGGCATCGGCAACGGTATTGTAATGTCCCATCTCTACCGAGAGTTTGATGACGTTTGGAAAATATTCGGGCGAAATCACATAAGTGGTTATCCATTGTGTGAGTGGACTCAATAGGGCGATGAACAAAGAAAGCAACAAACCAGACACAAAACCCTGTTTATAAGTCATTTGCCCGTGATAATAATTCTTTTTTTTGTCTTTTAACGCTAAAACCATGAACAAAATAGCGGGTATGGCAAAAAGATTGGTCAAATACATATGATACTCAAGGTATTGGCTATGCAAACCGGCAAATTTTTCGAGCGCCATCCAAGCCAAAGCCATCAAGGCAAACAAGACAGCCCACTTGGCTTCTATATTAATGTTTTTCATTTGTTTTGTTTGTTTTGTTACTTTCAAATGTAGTTAAATTTTTTGAATTTGACCTAAAAAAAACGCCAACAATTATACTTGCTGACGTTTCAATGTCGTTAAATATCAACAAATTAAGGCGTTACCTCGTCTAATGCATCAGTAACAACTTCATTAATGTTGAGTTTTTTTTCTGCATTCTTTTTGCATGTGAGACAAAGCTCCGAATCGCCAATTTTTCGTTGTTCCCAAGCCTCTTTCACCGTTCCTTGACTGATGGTTCCCTCTTCTTTACTGTTTCTGATATGGTAGCAATCTTCATTGATGTGATATTTGTTGCCTGCCGGTGTCCAATAGACCAAGTCAACACCGTTGTTCAACTCTCTGATGGCGTCAGTTTGGGCATTGATTTGCTCGGTGTATTTCTCTACCGATGGCGGATTAAAATCATAACTACCGATACCAGCAATAACCAAAGCTACACCTGCGATACTACCCAAAATTGCTTTTTGTTTGCCGTCGATTTTTTTATTGGTCAATACAAAAATTATCAGTGGTAAAAACGCAACCAATGCTGCTATTACACCAAGCTGACTTTGCAAAACAAACAAAAATTTATTTTTTTCTGACGGCGGATCTAGTCTGCCTGCTTTTTTCCAAAGCATCGACCCAACTAATACCAATACCAAATCGACTACAATCAGACCTATTGTCCACATGTTTACGATATTTTCTTGCGCATTTACGGCTTGTAAAACAAAGCGTATGGCAAAAATTTGCGCCACAATTGCTCCTATCCAAAGCAATGCAGCAAAAATGCGAAACTGTGTGGCTTTGCCCTTGGCTTCGTCAGTAGCTACAAACTGTTTTTCTGGTTTCATAATAATTTTATTTGTTTAATGAATTTTGTCAACTAGCAATATGGTCGTTATTCGCCAAAGGTACTAAGTACCAAAGGTAGACACAATTGTTTGTCTTTGGTCAAGTGCGTTCGGGTTGTTTACAATAACGCCGTACTCTGCTCCTTTTTCGTAGTTTTTAATGGTCAACAAATATGAACTTTCTCCATATTTTTCTGCTTTATATTTCAAATATTCCAAATTGTTTGATGATCCTCCAGAAAATGTTCCTACTGATGCCAACTCAGCCAATCTTTTCTTTTTCTTTTGATCAAATTTAAACACCTGAATAATAGACAATGGGTCTGTTTCGTTGTCAACCGCGCGAACCACTAGTCTGATTTCGCCATTAGCGTTTATATTCACTCCAGAGCAACACCCAGGCACTTGAATTTTTGTTTTTACCTTCCCGATACCTGTCAGGTAAACGCTTGCGCCTGCACGAGTTTTCCATTGAACTTGTTCTTTTTCTAAATCAACAATTGTATTATTCGAATCAATAACAAACGCCTCTCCAACAAACGTTGGCTCTTCTACCTGCTCTTGTGCATTCACCGCAATGGTGGCAAGAAACATCAGTCCTAAAATAATTTTTTTCATATTTGTGTAATATTTGCCTACTCTATTTAAGATTTTCAGCTTTACTCTTTGTTTTTCTATCACAAAAATATACAATTTTATGTATTCACAAAGATTAAGGCCTAAAAAACAATACAGGAGGCAAATTCTCTCGTATATTTGTTAACAAAAATCTGCAAAAACATGAAGCCAATCAAAGCATCCGAACTTATTTTGAATCCAGACAAAAGCATCTATCATCTCAACCTTCAACCACAAAACATTGCACACGACATCATTTTTGTTGGCGACCCAGACCGTGTAGACGAGGTGACAAAATACTTTGACAACATCACTTTTCAAACCCAAAAAAGAGAGTTCAAAACACAGACTGGCATCTACAAAGGCAAGCCCCTTACTGTGATTTCGACTGGTATTGGGACAGACAATATCGATATTGTACTCAACGAATTGGATGCTTTAGTAAACATCGATTTTGATACAAGACAAATAAAACGGGAATTAACCAGTCTAAATATTGTACGCATAGGCACTTCGGGCGCACTACAAAAAGATATTCCGGTTGATACGCTGTTGATGTCGGCTTATGCGATTGGCACCGACGATTTGCTCAATAGCTACGACATCGAGCAGCAAACGATAAAAGATTTGGAAGATGAATTTATCATCCACACCAATTGGCATGCAGATAAAGGCCGACCTTATGCGGTGGACGCAAGTAAAAGTTTGATGGAAAAATTTGCTTCAGACGATATATATTCTGGTATTACACTTACTGCTGGCGGATTTTTTGCTCCACAAGGCAGAGTACTTCGCTTGTTGCCCAAAGACGATTATTTACAAAATCATTTGGACGGATTTGCCTATGAAGGTTATCAATTGACCAACTTAGAAATGGAAACCGCAGGTATTTACGGACTAGCCAAGCTACTCGGACACAACGCCTTATCTCTAAATGCGATAATTGCCAACAGAAAAAAAGGTGTTTTTAGCGAGCAACCTCAACAAACCATCGATAGGCTCATCCGATACACGCTAGACAGATTTATAGAGTAAATATTTAGTTTTTCAATAAGTTTTTGGCATGCGACAGTGCAGACGAAGATATTTCACCTCCTGAGAGCATTGAAGCGATCTCCTCTACCCTTTCTGTAGTGGTAAGTCGTACAATATCAGAGATTGCTTTGGCAACATTTTGATGTTTTCGCACTTTGTAATGATACGTGCCCTTGGCGGCAACTTGCGGCAGATGCGTAATACTAATCACCTGACGATTTGCTCCAACAGCCTGCATGATTTCGGCCATTTTTGCAGCAATTTCGCCCGAAACTCCGGTGTCTATCTCGTCAAATATCAAAGTAGGCAAACTGACATATTGTGCCAAAATAGACTTGATGGTCAGCATGATTCTAGACATCTCACCACCCGATGCTGATTTTTTGAGCGGCGCCACACTCATTCCTTTATTGGCAGAAAACATTACCTCTAACTGATCCATTCCCGAGGCAGAAAAATCTGTCAAAGGCAGTAAGTTAAACTCAAAATGAGCATTTGGCATACCCAACGGCTGCAACATATTTTCGATACTATTCACCAAAACCGGAATAGTTTTTTGACGTTTTTCTCTAATTTTCTGCGCCTGATTAGTCAATTGTTCGCTCAACGCTTCGCGCTGTTTTTCCAATTGCTCTATTTCGTATTGAATATCTTCTATAGCAAAAACTTCTTGGTTGAGTTTTTCTTGAATTTGCAACAAATCTGCCACGGTTTGCACCTGATGTTTTTGTTGCAATTGATATATTTTTTGTAGTTTTTCAGTAATTAAAGTCAGTGTTTCTGGGTCAATGCTTACTTGTTGTGCCTCTATCTCTATCTCTTCCGAAATATCTTTTAGCTCAATATCTACACTATTGATACGCTCGTACAATTGCTGATAATTATCTCCCAAATTTGCTAATTTTTGCATGCTTTGCTTGACATCAGACAATCTTGACAAAAAACCGAATTCGTCTTCATTCAATGCAGCATGTGTTTTGGCTAATGTTTCTTGAATTTGTTCAGCGTTTTGTTGTTGTTGCAATTGCTTTTCTAGTTCTTCTTGTTCGCCAACTTTGAGCTCTACTTCTGACAACTCTTGTAATAAAAAGGTGTTGTAATCTTGTGTTTGCAACAAGCTATTGCGTTGTTCTATTTTTTCGTTTAGGGTTTTAGCAAGCTTTTTATATATTTTGAAATCAGCAGAATAAACAGCTTTATCCTCCACTATCTGACCAAAAACATCGACCAAATCTAACAAATATCCTTCTTGATACAAGGCAGATGTTTGGTGTTGTGAATGAATATCTATCAATCGCTCTGCCAAGCTTTGTAAAACAGGTAATCGCACAGGCGAATCGTTTACAAAAGCTCTAGATTTACCCGATGGTAAAATCTCTCTTCGGATAATGGTTTCGGCTTCGTAGTCCAAATCATTTTGACTAAAAAAATCAGTCAGATTATATTCTTCAATCAAAAAAGTAGCTTCAATTACACATTTCTCTTCTACATTTCGCACAACGCCCAAATCTGCACGGCGTCCCATAACGAGTTGTAAAGCATCCAAAAGTATAGACTTTCCGGCGCCTGTTTCTCCAGTAATAATTGAAAAACCTTGATTAAAATCTACCTCAGATTGTTCTATCAAGGTAAAATTTTGAATAGATAAGTGTGT
>JBFHGP010000094.1:0-7387 GCA_041583035.1 Flavobacterium sp. | reverse complement strand
ACAAAAACACGACGGGTAGAAGTAGATATATCACGGATGTACGTAAGCTGTATTTCGCTTTGTCCGAGTGTGGTAATCACTTCAGAAAAAGTAGTTTTGTCGCCAAAGTACAACATATACACACCGCCGTTAAAACTGATTTTTTCTAATGACAAATGTTCCAAAGCCTTTGATAGCTCTTCACGCGACGCCTTGCTGTCTAGCTCTATAATTAGTTCAGTTTTTTCACTGTCTACTAGATTATTCGTTGCGTTATATTGCCCATTTTTCAGAAAAATCACTTGGTCTGATATTTTTTCTACTTCATAAAGTTGCTGTGAGCTCAATATCAATGCGATAGGGTTGTTGACCGAGTTGGCAATAGATTTTAGATCTTCCAAAATAATTTGTTGTGCTAAAATATCTAAGTTGGCAAGCGGCTCATCGAGCAACAAAATTTCGGGTTTACGCAACAATGTTCTAGCAAGTTCAAAACGCATTTTATAGCCCGACGACAATTCGCTCCACTTCAGGTGTTTGTAATTCCAGAGTCCCAGCCGAGCCACCATCATCAGCACACGCGTTTCTATTTCGTCTGGTTTTTCGTTGTAATTTGATAGCACAAAACGCAAGTTGTTCATCAAGCTGCCGTGCCATTTTTCGGTACGTTGTGGGATGTAAACCAGTTTTGTTTTGAGCGCATAATCAGACGGATTTTTGAGTGCAAAATGATAAGTCAATTCGCCAGAGTTAGGTGCGAGTTCTTTGGCCAATATACGCAACAAAGTTGTTTTTCCGTTGCCGTTCTCGCCCACCAATCCAAACACTTCGCCTTTGCGCAATGACAACGAAACAGGCCCTAGTGTAAAAGCTTGTGTGCCATAGGTTTTTACTACTTTTGTAGCGGTAACGATAGGCTGTGTTACCTCGGCTGTTTTTACTTCGACAGTTGCTATTTTTTGTAATAAAGCGGTAGCTTTTTTAATCAGGTTGGTCTCGTCTGTAGGGTTTTTCTCCTTCCAATCAGTCAGGGCAATCGCTTCTCGATAAATCGCCATATCTTGTGTGTCAGTGGCACAATCTAGCAATTTTCGAAAACCCAAAAAAGTGTCTTTGTTTTCAAAATATCGATACACTTCATCCACACGTATTTGGTGTTTAGTCATTTTCAATTTTTTTTAAAGGTAAATATTTTATGCTAATACAACACAAAACCAATCTATTTTATGCAAAAAATCCTCTTTATTTCTCAATAAAAAGGATTTTTTTTAGATGTTTTAAAAATTATCTTTGTGCTTTGATACCACAACCAATGGCTTTGGTTTCTTTTACTTCGATGTCTTTGCCTGCCAACAAAGCGTCAACAGCATCTTCTACATATTTTTCTGATACATCGTTAGCATCTTCGTGATTGTTGTCGATAGCACCAATATATTTTACAATATTTTTGTCGTTTTCTTTTTGTAAGACAAACACATGAGGTGTTTTTGTCGCTCCATATTGAGGATAAATTTTTTGTCCTTCGTCCATCAAATAAGGAAAAGTAAATCCTTTCTCTGCAGCACGAATTTTCATTTGGTCAAAACTGTCTTCGGGCTGTGCCACTGGGTCGTTGGGATTGATTGCAATCACAGGATAACCAAGCGGTTTGTACTTGGCATCGAGAGCGATAATGCGGTCTTCATACGCCTTTGAAAAAGGACAATGGTTACAAGTAAATATTACGATAAAACCTTTGGCTTCTTCAAACTGGTTGAGAGAATATGTTTGGTCGTCAACGCTTTTTAAAGAAAAATCGGTGGCTTCGTCGCCGATGCTGTATCCTGTTTGGGTGTCAGCTACTTGCTCAGTTGTGTTGTTGATAGAGTCGTTTGTAGCGGTTGAGTCTGCGGTTTTGTTGGCATCGTTTTTACAAGCACTTAGTGTGATGACTGCCAAGGCTAATAGGGCTAATTTTTTCATGATTTAATTTTTATAGATGAGTATTGATTAAGTTTTTTAATTCTTCTTTAGACAATGTACCTTCTTTAAAAGCTACCTGTTTGCCGTTTTTGTAAAATGCTGTGGCAGGTATAGCACCACTCCAAAGCTCGTTTACCTCTGGTATCCACTCGGCTTGTCGTTTGGAGTCGCTAAGCAAATAAACATCGGTATTGATATTGTTTTTTTCGATAAACGATTTTACATCGGTTTCAAAAACCTTCTCTCTGTCTAGGCTTACCAATATCATTTGGTAATTGTTGTTGTTCTGCATCTCTTGGTTGACTTCCATAAAATGAGGGAGCTCTTCAATGCAAGGTTTGCACCAAGTTGCCCAATAGTTGACTACATATAGTTTGTCATCATTTTGGTTAAAAGTTGCAAACAATTCTTTGTAATCTGTTACAATTTCTAGCTTTTGTTCTTCAGGCACTGTAGAAGTCTGGTCAGCTTTCTTTTGTTGACATGACCACAGTGTTGAAGCCGCGAGGGTGACGGCTAATAAATATTTTTTCATACGTTTATTTTTTATTATCGAAAATTACAAAATATCTGTTCATAGAATGTTAAGATTCAACTAAAATAGGTAAACATCAAGATTATTAGGATGAATATAGAAAATAAATGTTCAGTATAAACAAATTTTGTATATTTATACATCAAAAAAATAGTAAAGCATAAACCATGGGGGTAAGTATTCACAAACTTAGAAAGTTGACAGATACTCAATTGCTCAAATACCTAAAAAGTGACGCACCATATACAGTAAAAGCAGTAGAGATGGCAAAGTCTATTTTGGAAAACGAAAGGCAGTATGTTTTTTCTGAACAAGAAATAATTAGCATCAATCAAATAATTCTTCAAAAAAAAGCTGCAGAACTTGAGGCTGTGCAAGAATACAATCAAGATTATATAATGCCTGATACTTTAGAGAACGCTCATTATCCAAAATTGCATTCTCTAAAATATGTGATGACAGTCGGAGGTTTTTTTATTGGTGCGGCAGGGCATTGCGTTTACGAAAATTTAGACGAACTTGGACTCATGAATAAGTCGTTAAAAAAGAAAATAATTACCCTTTCGATCGTGGGAGTTTTAGTTTTAATCATTTTGTTGCTGGCATATTATTTTTTTGGTTATGATTTGATGTTGGTTTACGAACAAAATAATCACCGCAATTACGGAAGGTATAGACTGACTGCAAACAACGTTTTTATTTTCATTTTTTTTATCGTTAACGGATTGTTTTCTTATGCGATTTGGAAATATTTTATGCCTGAAAAAACAAAATATCGAGCAAAAGTAGACCCACCATCAAGTACTTTTTATTGGTAATGCGTTGGTTAAAATTTGAGATTGAATGAAAAAATGTATTCTGTTATTTACTTGTTTGTTTTTTATTGGATGTAGTCATTATAATATTAATGGACTTCAATATAAAATATTATCGTTTGATGATTTGCCTAAAGAAGTTGCAAATTATATAAAAACTCCTGACGATTCTTATGCCGACACATCAAGCATGTTGGTCGAATTACCTTCGAATAAAGAAAAAAAGTATAGACTGGAAAACGTGAAAACTTGGATAGGACCGTGGGTATCTCATACAAAGTTAATTGATATACAAAATAACGTTACGTATAAGATAAACAAGGATATCCCTAGTCCATACATTGTCTATGAAAATAAAATGTACGTTGCTGATAGGTACAATATAAAAACCACGGTAGCCGATGTAAGAGAAATAAAATTTATACAATTTCAGTTAAAATAAATCATTGATAAATGATACACCGAGACCTTGCAGATTTGGGCGGATGGATTTATTGGTTATTGGTCAAAAGACAAAAAACTCAATTAAAGGAAGAACAATCAGACAAAAAATTAGCTAGAAATATCGCTATATTTTTGGTGTGTTTATACACTTTTGTCTTTTTATCAGAAAAATTAGCGATGTGGCTATTTTAGTTAGTAAAACTGCAACCTAATCGTATAAAAAAACCACTTCTTTTTCAGAAGTGGTTTTTTGTTTGTTGTGTTTAATTAATTGTTTTTTAGGTGCTTGTCTAAGAATTGTTCTTGCTCCCAGAGCAAATGCAAAATGTTCTCTTTGGCTACATATCCATGACTTTCTTTAGGTAAAATTACCATTCTCACAGGCGCTCCCAGACCTTTCAATGCCTGAAAGTAGCGTTCAGTTTGCAAAGTAAAAGTACCTGGGTTGTTATCGGCTTCGCCATGTACAAGCAACATAGGCTTTTTCATTTTTTCAGCATTCATAAACGGTGACATAGTATTGTAAACCTCAGAAGCTTCCCAATAATTGCGTTGCTCACGCTGAAAGCCAAAGGGCGTAAGCGTACGGTTATAAGCACCACTACGTGCAATTCCGCAAGCAAACAAATCAGAGTGAGTGAGCAAATTGGCTGTCATAAAAGCACCATAGCTGTGGCCGCCTACACCTACTTTGTTACGGTCTATATAACCTTTGTCGTCCAAGGCATCGATGGCTGCTTCTGCATTCCAAACTAGCTGTTCGATAAAAGTATCGTTGGGTTCGGTCTCACCTTCACCAATAATCGGGAAAGACGCATCGTCTAGCACAGCATAGCCTTTGGCAGCCCAGTACACAAACGATCCGTAGTATGGGAAGGTAAATTCGTTAGGGTTGGCAGTGCTTTGTCCTGCGCTGTTTTTGTCTTTATATTCTGTAGGATAAGCCCAAATCAGCAAAGGCAATTTTTCTTTTTGTTCTTTTTCGAGATATCCTTTAGGTAAATATAATGTGCCCGAAAGCTCTACGCCGTCTTTACGGGTATATTTTATCACCTCTTTATGTACTTCGTTGAGCGATTCAAACGGGTTTTTATTGTCTGTTACCTGACTCAGACTTTGGTCTGCATTTACCGCAAATATATTTCTGAAATAATAATTTGGATAATCAGTTTTTGATTGTAAATTCACCAACACTTTTCCACTTTCTATGTCGATGATATCTCGGATGTCTTCCAACTGATCGGTCAGCGTAGATTGATAAATACGTGTCGTTTTTTCAGTTTTCAGATTGTATTCATCAATAAACGGAAATTTTCCGTTATCGGTATATCCGTCACCAATCAAATACAACTTATTGTTTTTAATCAACAAAGTATTTTGACCAAATTCATTTTTTTCTGTTTGATAATCACCAGGGTCTGCATATACATCTTGATAATTTCTGTCGTTGATTACCTTCATCGAGCGGGTAGCAGGGTTCAGTAAATAAGTTTTGATGTTTCGGGTATCATACCATTGGTCATAAATAATCGCAGTGTTTCTATCCCCAAAAATAATTCCGCCATAGCGCTGAGTAGTTTTGGCCAAGCTCTCAGGTTTTTTGTTAAAAGGAGCTTCCCAAGTAAACAATTCGTCACGAAACTCTACCTCATTGGCCTGGTCACCCTCGTCCAAGGCTTCTACAAAAAACAGCGAAGCAGGCTCGTCTGCACGCCATCTCATGCTTCTTTTGCCTTGTCTTACCGACATGAAACCCTTAGGCATCACTTCGTTCAACGGCAACTCGTTCACTACTTTTACACGGTCTCCTTGAGCGGTGTAAACGGCGGTTTGCATCGGAAAACGCTGAAAAGGCACAATGTACGAAAACGGTTTTTGTAAAGTGGTAATCATCAGATATTTGCCGTCTGGCGAAAAAGATTCAGAGACAAACATATCGGCGTTTTTGAACAATTTTTTTTGGCCGTTAAGGTCTATTTGATACAAATCGGTAGTGATAAGCGTTTCGAAGTTTTGCTCGTCGATTTTGTCTTTCAACAAATCTTGGTAGGTGCGATTTTGTGATTCTGTTCCGCCCTCCGATACCGATACAGTTGGCCCAGCAGGTATTGCGCTAGTTTTGTCTGTAAGGTCGCTGTATTGATGACGTTGGGTTTTGATTAACAGTTGGTTGCTGTCTTTAAACCAAGTTACTGGATTACCCATGTTGGCGTTCAGTTCTGCTTCGGTCAATTGATGAGCATTGGTCGTTGCCAAGTCTATATACCACAGCTCATTGCCCTGGTTGGTGTTGTTGATAAAAGCAATTTTGGTTTCGTCTGGCGACCAAGTGATGTAGGTGATTTTTGCCGATTCGGGCATGTTTTTTACATCAGTTTCTTGCTGATTAAGCAAATTTTTGATCTTTATTTTGGTATAAAAAGTAGTGGTACTCGCTATCGAAGTTTTTGGATTGATACGCAATCCACCCAAACGCATCTCTTCTTGGTTGAGGTCGTCGAGGGTTTTGTAGGTGTTGCGATACACAAGTATTGCTTGATCTTTGGCGCTATTCATCGAGATAGCCGGAGCCATTTCAAAATCTGCCAAAGTCAAAATTTCTTGTGAAGGCTTTTGATAAGTGATGTTTTCTTGTGCATACATAGACATCGATAGGGTAATTACGGATACGAATAAAGTGAATTTGTTGAACATATCTAAATGGGTTTACATGCTAATGATGCTCCAAAAATAGACATTTTGATCCGTAATCAACCTACAAAACTCTAGAAGTTTACCTATATATTATTGTGAATACCTATTTTGTTTGTTTTTTGAACAATTCGCCTGCGCGTAGTTTTTGCATATATTCTCTGAGGTCTTTACGCACCGCTGCGCAAAGTCTCATGACTTTGAGCTTCAAATCTTCTCAAAAACATGTCCCGATGTCGCGGATTTAACTTCGTTCAGTCGGCTAAAGCCTCTAGTGAAATCCGTGACTTTATCTGTACAATTCTACTGTTGTTAAGGTTATAAAATATACACTGCTATTATCGTTTGCTTTGTATTTTGTTGACATTACACTTTTATTTCGATGAACTTCTTTATTATTTAGCGCACGGATTGCAAATCCGCGCGATCGGGTTTCTAAATTTTTAAAACCATAAAATGGAGGCCAGACATCTTTTATACCATCATCATAATTAATCTTATTAGCTTTAAAATATTTATACAATTCATCCCATTTTTCTTCTCCCCAAAGTTGGTAAGCTTTTTTGTATTGCTCTTCTGTGGCTGTAAATGTTTTTATGAAATCTTCATATTTTATCCCTTTGTAGATTTTACTTGCTATAATTCCATTACCAGCCTTCTTGTCTTTCTAGAAAAGGTAACCAGCGTAATCGTTGCTTTAATTTTTCAATTCCTTCTGGATTTTCTAGTATGTTCTCAATTGTTTCTTCATAATAATTACTATTGGGGCTGAACCAATCACCCATTTTTAACCATTCTTCAAAAGAAATACTATTTTTCATAAAAAAACCACAAGAATATAAGAAGGAAAAAAATTGTTTTAATTCATTATCAAAACGATTATCTTCCTTAATTTTTGCATAAAATTCTTTTGCCGCTCTATTATTAGGGTAGAATGGAGCTTGTTTTATCTTCAAAAATT
>JBFHGP010000093.1:0-7416 GCA_041583035.1 Flavobacterium sp. | reverse complement strand
TGATAAAGCAGGAATTCCTCGAAGCGGTAAAACGTACTTGTATGATGGTGGTACTGGAGATCGTTTCCACCAAACAGCAACTGTTGGAGTTATCTACATGTTGAAATTATCTCACATGGTTGATGACAAAATGCACGCACGTTCTATCGGACCATACTCATTAATCACGCAACAACCACTCGGAGGTAAAGCACAATTCGGTGGTCAGCGTTTCGGAGAAATGGAGGTATGGGCATTAGAAGCTTATGGAGCGTCTAGCACACTGAGAGAAATATTGACGGTTAAATCTGATGATGTTGTCGGAAGAGCCAAAACATACGAAGCAATCGTTAAAGGTGAGGCTATGCCTGAACCGGGATTACCGGAATCATTCAATGTATTGATGCATGAATTGAAAGGCTTGGCATTAGACATCAGATTAGAAGAATAAATTCCATTGTTTAAAGTTTGGGGGCTACCTCAAACTTTAAACCTTGACTTTAAACCAACAAGTTGATATGACAACAAACAGAAATAAAGATAAAAATACGCCAAAGAGATTTAACAAAATCACTATCGGATTGGCTTCGCCAGAATCTATTCTAGCTGAGTCTAGAGGTGAAGTGCTCAAGCCTGAAACCATCAACTATCGTACACACAAGCCCGAAAGAGACGGATTGTTTTGCGAAAGAATTTTTGGGCCAGTAAAAGACTACGAATGTGCCTGTGGTAAATACAAGCGCATCAGATACAAAGGTATCGTCTGTGACCGTTGTGGCGTAGAAGTAACAGAGAAAAAAGTAAGAAGAGACCGCGTAGGACACATCAACCTTGTGGTGCCGATTGCACATATTTGGTACTTTAGATCATTGCCAAACAAAATCGGTTACTTATTAGGCCTTGCTTCTAAAAAGTTGGACATGATTATCTATTATGAAAGATATGTCGTTATCCAACCAGGTATTGCCAAAACACCAGAAGGCGAGCCAGTGAAAGAAATGGATTTTCTTACTGAAGAAGAATATTTGGATATACTCGAAACCTTACCTATCGAAAATCAATATTTGGACGAATCTGATCCGAATAAGTTTATCGCTAAAATGGGAGCAGAGTGTATCATGGACTTGCTACAACGCATCGACCTAGACAGCTTGTCTTATCAATTGCGTCACGCAGCCAACAACGAAACTTCTAAACAAAGAAAAACAGAAGCACTCAAAAGACTTCAGGTAGTTGAAGCTTTTAGAGAGTCAAACATCAATAAAGAAAACAAACCAGAGTGGATGATTTTGAAAGTTATCCCGGTGATTCCGCCAGAGTTGCGCCCATTGGTGCCGCTAGACGGAGGGCGTTTTGCTACCTCTGATTTGAATGATTTATACCGTCGTGTGATTATCCGTAACAACCGTCTGAAAAGATTGATGGAGATCAAAGCGCCAGAGGTAATCTTACGTAACGAAAAACGTATGTTGCAAGAAGCGGTTGACTCATTGTTTGATAACACACGTAAAGCCACTGCAGTAAAAACCGAATCACAAAGACCATTAAAATCTTTGTCTGACTCGTTGAAAGGTAAACAAGGTCGTTTCCGTCAAAACTTGTTAGGTAAACGTGTTGATTACTCTGCACGTTCGGTAATTGTTGTAGGGCCAGAATTGAAATTATACGAATGTGGTTTGCCAAAAAATATGGCGGCCGAATTATACAAACCTTTCGTAATCAGAAAATTGATCGAGAGAGGAATTGTTAAAACCGTAAAATCAGCGAAAAAAATCATCGACAGAAAAGAACCTGTTGTATGGGATATTCTCGAAAACGTGATTAAAGGACACCCGGTACTACTCAACCGTGCGCCTACCCTTCACAGATTGGGTATCCAAGCTTTCCAACCGACTTTGATCGAAGGTAAAGCTATTCGCTTACACCCATTGGTATGTACGGCTTTCAACGCCGATTTTGATGGTGACCAGATGGCGGTTCACTTGCCGTTAGGGCCAGAGGCTATCCTCGAAGCACAATTATTGATGTTGGCTTCTCACAATATCCTCAACCCAGCAAATGGTGCGCCTATTACCGTACCTTCACAGGATATGGTGCTCGGTTTGTACTACATGACCAAAGGAAAAAAATCTACACCAGAAGAGCCAATCAAAGGCGAAGGACTTACTTTTTACTCTGCAGAAGAGGTGAATATCGCCATGAATGAAGGGCGTTTGGCACTCAACGCTGAAGTAAAAGTAAGAACTAAAGTGCTTGACGAAGCTGGTGAGTTGAAAACCGCCGTGGTAGAAACAACTGCCGGTAGAGTTTTGTTTAACGAAGTTGTGCCAGAAAAAGCAGGTTATATCAATGAGGTTTTGACCAAAAAATCATTGAGAGATATTATCGGGCGAGTATTAGCTGTGACCGATGTACCTACAACTGCTAAGTTTTTGGACGATATCAAATCGATGGGATACAATTACGCATTCAAAGGCGGATTGTCATTCTCATTAGGAGATATCATGATTCCGGATCAAAAACAAAGTTTGATCGACGAAGCCAATCAACAAGTAGATGCCATTACCATGAATTATAACATGGGATTGATCACCAATAACGAACGTTATAACCAGGTGATTGATGTGTGGACATCTACAAACGCAACATTGACCGAGTTATCATTGAAAAACATTCGCGAAGACAAACAAGGGTTCAACTCAGTATTTATGATGCTTGACTCTGGTGCGAGGGGATCAAAAGAACAGATTCGTCAGTTGACAGGTATGCGTGGATTGATGGCTAAGCCGAAAAAATCTAACTCTGGTGGTGGAGACATTATCGAAAACCCAATTTTGGCAAACTTTAAAGAAGGATTGTCGATTTTAGAATACTTTATCTCTACTCACGGTGCGCGTAAAGGATTGGCCGATACCGCATTGAAAACTGCCGATGCAGGTTACCTTACTCGTCGTTTGCATGACGTTGCACAAGACGTTGTGGTAAATATCGAAGACTGTGGTACTCTTAGAGGCGTAGAGTTTGAAGCATTAAAGAAAAACGAAGAGATTGTAGAGTCTCTTGGCGAAAGAGTATTAGGACGCGTAGCCTTAAACGACGTAATCAATCCGTTAAACAACGAGGTGATTATCGCTGCAGGGGAGCAAATCTTAGAATCTCATGCCAAGTTAATCAACGAATCTCCAATCGAAAAAATAGAAGTAAGATCAGCACTTACTTGTGAGGCCGAAAGAGGTGTTTGTGCAAAATGTTACGGACGCAACTTGGCCACAGGCAAGATGGCTCAGATGGGAGAAGCTGTAGGGGTTATCGCAGCTCAATCTATTGGTGAACCGGGTACACAGTTGACGCTACGTACCTTCCACGTAGGTGGTACGGCTGGTAACATCTCTGAGGTATCTACTATCAAAACTAAATTTGCAGGTAGATTAGACATTGACGACCTCAAAGTAGTAAAAGGAGAAGACAATGACGGCAACAAAGTTGATATCGTTGTATCTCGTTCTGCTGAGCTAAAATTAACTGATGTCAATACCGGAAATGTGCTTAATACACACCATATTCCGTACGGTTCAACTATTTATGTGAAAAACGGAGATGTTGTAGAAAAAGACACCGTTGTTTGTAAATGGGATCCGTATAATGGAGTAATTGTATCAGAATATGCTGGTAAGGTTGCTTACGAAGATATCGAGCAAGGACAAACTTATCTTGTGGAGATTGATGAGCAAACAGGCTTCCAAGAAAAGGTAATCAGCGAATCAAGAAACAAAAAGCTTGTACCTACGCTACATATTTATGACAAAAACGACGAGCTTATCCGTTCATACAACTTACCAGTAGGGGCGCACCTTATTGTAGAAGATGGTGACAAGGTAAAAGCTGGTAAAGTATTGGTAAAAATACCGAGAAAATCATCAAAAGCGGGTGATATCACCGGAGGTTTGCCAAGAATTACCGAGTTGTTGGAAGCACGTAACCCATCCAACCCGGCAGTAGTGTCTGAGATTGACGGAGTGGTGTCTTTCGGAAAAATCAAACGAGGTAACCGCGAGATTATTGTAGAGTCGAGAACAGGAGATATCAGAAAGTATTTGGTGAAATTATCTAACCAAATTTTGGTTCAGGAGAACGACTTTGTGAAAGCAGGTATGTCGTTATCTGACGGAGCAATCACGCCAGACGATATTTTGTCTATCCAAGGACCATCTGCAGTACAACAATATTTAGTGAATGAGATTCAAGAGGTTTACCGCTTACAAGGGGTAAAAATCAACGACAAGCACTTCGAAGTTGTGATTCGTCAGATGATGCAAAAAGTGAAAATCCAAGACCCAGGAGATACCTTGTTCTTAGAAAGCCAGTTGGCACACAAATCTGACTTTATCCACGAAAACGACCGATTATTTGGTATGAAAGTAGTCGAAGATGCAGGCGATTCAGCCACGCTCAAAGAAGGTCAGATAGTTTCTGTGAGAGAATTGAGAGATGAAAACTCTATTCTCAAAAGAGAAGACAAAAACCTTGTATCGGCGCGCGATGTAGTATTGGCAACAGCTACTACTGTATTGCAAGGGATTACCAGAGCATCATTACAGACCAAGTCGTTTATCTCAGCGGCATCGTTCCAGGAGACTACAAAAGTACTCAACGAGGCCTCAGTAGCTGGTAAAGAAGACCACTTACTCGGACTAAAAGAAAACGTAATTGTAGGACATAGAATTCCGGCTGGTACAGGTATGAGAGTATATGACAACATTATTGTCGGAACCAAAGAAGAAAAATAATAAGACATGACAGAAGACAAAACAATCAAAATCAACATCGAACTGGATGAAGAAACAGCGCAAGGCGTATACGCAAATCTTGCGATTATCAACCATTCGGCATCAGAGTTTGTATTAGATTTTGTTAATGTAATGCCTGGTTTACAGAAGTCAAAAGTGCGTTCGCGAGTGATACTCACCCCACAGCACACCAAGCGACTTTTGAAAGCTCTTCAAGAAAACGTGGCGAGATTTGAAGCTCAACACGGATCGGTTTCGGACGATGTGCCTAATATTACTTTTGGCCCTACCGGACAAGCCTAATCAACAGATTAGCGTTATAAAACAAAGACCTCGAAGTAATTGCTTCGAGGTCTTTTGCTTTTTTTAAAAAGATCCTAAAAAGATGTGATTAATCAATCTATTTTTCTATCTCCCGTAAATTTTCCATCTTTTTATGTGCAAGAAAACCTTTGATGTCTTCAAAGTGTTCTTTTACTCGTTTGTTGCCAAATTCAAAAACTTTAGTAACCAATCCGTCCAAGAAATCTCTATCGTGCGAAACCAAAATTAGCGTTCCGTCAAAGTCTTTCAACGCATCTTTGATAATGTCTTTGGTCTTCATATCCAAATGATTGGTAGGCTCGTCGAGAATCAACACATTGACTGGTTCTAAAAGTAATTTAATCATTGCCAATCTCGTTTTTTCTCCGCCCGAGAGCACTTTTACTTTTTTGGTTGTATCGTCGCCCGAAAACATAAATGCACCCAACAAATCTTTAATTTTAGAACGAATATCACCCACAGCAATGCGGTCTATCGTATCAAAAACCGTAAGCTCTTCGTCTAACAATGACGCCTGATTTTGTGCAAAATAGCCAATTTGTGCATTGTGCCCCACCTCTAATTTTCCGTCAAAATCAATTTCGTTCATTATTGCTTTGATCATGGTAGATTTTCCTTCTCCATTTTTGCCCACAAAGGCAACTTTTTCTCCGCGTTCAATCACCATATTAGCATGACTAAAAACCACATGCTCATCATACGATTTGGACAATCCTTCGACAACCACAGGGTATTGCCCACTTCTCGGAGATGGCGGAAATTTTAGTCGCAAAGCAGAGTTATCGATTTCGTCAACTTCTACCAAAACTAATTTTTCGAGCATACGCACCCGTGATTGTACCTGCTCGGTTTTAGAAAAAGTACCTCTAAAACGCTCGATAAAAGCTTTGTTTTCTGCGATAAATTTTTGTTGTTCATCATAGGCTTTTTGCTGATGTGCTCTTCTGTCTTTGCGCAATTCGAGGTAGTGAGAATACTTGGCTTTATAGTCGTAAATGCGCCCCATGGTCACCTCTATGGTGCGATTGGTGATGTTGTCTACAAAAGCCCTGTCGTGCGAAATGACAATGACTGCTTTGGCCGAATTGATTAAAAAATCTTCTAACCACTCGATACTGTCAATGTCCATGTGGTTGGTGGGCTCGTCAAGCAAAATCAAATCTGGTTTTTGAAGCAAAATTTTGGCTAATTCAATTCGCATTCTCCATCCACCCGAAAATTCGGAGGTCGGTCGAGTAAAATCTTCTCTAGTAAAGCCTAATCCTTTCAATACTTTTTCGACTTCAGCCTCGTAATTCACCTCTTCAATCGAGTAAAATTTTTCAGACAATTCTGATACTTTTTCGATGAGTTTCATGTATTCATCGCTTTCGTAATCGGTACGTACAGTCAATTGATTGTTGATGTCTTCTATCTCATCGCGCATCTCAAAAATGTCGGCAAAAGCTTTTGAGGTTTCTTCAAAAACAGTGGCGTCATCTTTGGTCAACAAATGCTGTGGTAGATAGGCAATTACGGTTTCTTTTGGTGCCGAAATATTGCCTGTGCTTGGTTTGTTTACACCAGCAATAATTTTGAGCAAGGTAGATTTTCCTGCTCCGTTTTTACCCATTAACGCTATTTTGTCGGTTTCGTTTATCGAAAAAGTTACGTCGCTAAACAATGTGGTGCCGCCAAACTGTACGGATATATCATTGACTGTAATCATCTTATGGTTGAGGTTTATGAAACGGCAAAGATAATGGTAAAATAGTGATTTTGATGTAAATTTATTTTAAACGACATATTTTGTCCATCAGTCTAATTATCTTTGTTCAAAAATATATACAATGGCAAAGCAAGATACGATTAAACGGCAATTTTTAATCATTGAATTTTTGAGGAAGCATCCGGCTTCGTTTAATGAAATCATTGATTATTTACAGGAAAAAGAGCAAGATACTGGTTTTAACCTGATAATCAGTCAGCGGACTTTTCAGCGTGATTGCAATGAGATACTCAGTTTATGGGACATTGACATTTCATACAACAAATACAAAAACGCGTACGAAATAGCAGATGAAGATGATAATCCGCATATCGACCGACTTATGGAAGCATTTGATATGGTTTCGTTATTGAATCAATCCAAAAAACTGGGTAATTATATTTATTTAGAAAACCGAAAATCCAAAGGGACCGAGTTTTTTAACGGAATTTTATACGCTATTCAAAACAATTTTGCGGTTACATTTACGCATCAAAGCTATTGGCACGGCACGAAAACCCAGCGAAACGTAGTACCCAAAGCCATTAAAGAATCTCAAAACCGTTATTATTTAATCGC
>JBFHGP010000092.1:0-7536 GCA_041583035.1 Flavobacterium sp. | reverse complement strand
GAATAAAAAAAGATTATCCATTTGTTAAGCCGTCTTATTTTAAGCAAATTAAACATCAAATAACCTTCGAAGTCTTTAAATCATTAGGTTTTTTGTAAAATACATATATATTGTAGGAATAGATTTTATATGTTAAAATTTAGTATACTTCTATAATTTTTTCATGAAAAACTTTTGAGTGTAAAAAAAATGAATTAATTTCATCGAAATTTAATGTTTAATAAATACTCAAAAGGATAATAATTATGAAGAAAATTTTACTTTCGGCAGTTTTTGCTTTAGCGGCAATTTCTGCAAATGCTCAGCTAGCCGATGGCTCTACAGCGCCAGATTTTACTGAGACAGACATTTATGGTACAGAGCATTCGCTATATGCTGATTATCTAGACCAAGGCAAGCCGGTATTGTTAAATATTTCGGCTACATGGTGTGGTCCTTGTTGGAACTACCACAATTCGCACCACCTATCAGATTTTTACTATGCTTATGGTCCAGACGGTTCTGACGAAGCAATGGTACTATATGTAGAAGGAGATGAGACAAATACTAATACTGAGTCGCTTTATGGTACAGGGCCAAACACTCAAGGTAACTGGGTTGAGGGTACTCCCTATACTTTTATCGAAAGTGGAGCAATAGCTAATGCCTATCAGATTACTTATTTCCCAACCATTTATCGTATTTGTGATGACGGTATAACAACTGAGTTGAACCAGTTGACTGCAGCAGGATTAAGAGACAGTTTTAGCAATGGATGTAATACTTTGGCTGGTGTTGCCGATCACGTGAGATTGGTCACAGAAGACGTAATTTACACTTGTGGAGAACAAATTTCTTTTAACGCAAGTATGCGCAACTACGGTAATAACAATGTAACCTCAGCAGTAGTAACTTTAAAAGAAAACGGAACAGTTGTAGCCACAGAAAACTTCTCGGGTGACGTAGCACAGTTTAGCAACGGTAGTATTTCTTTTACAGACATTGATATTGATGTAACTGCAGATTACACACTTAGCATCGAAAGTGTAAATGGCAATGATGTTTTCAATGAAGATTTTGCAGTATCAGATATCGAAGTGATAATAGCTGAAGAAGTAGAACATGTAGATTTGACCGTAAAAGTATATACCGATAATTATCCTGCAGAAAATTCTTGGAATATCAAAGACTCATCAGGAGCAATAATTGCCTCTGGAGGACCATATCAAGGTGCTGGCGGAAGTGCTAGTGGCGGACCTGATGCACTCTCTGTAATTACTTCAACTATCCAAGTAGAGCCAAGCGAATGTTACAGCATCGAGCTGATGGATACATATGGTGACGGATGGGGGTATACTAACGCAGATCATCACCCAGGAGTAGAAGTGCTCGAAAACGGTATACAATTGGTGTTTGTAAGTGCAAAAGTGCCATTTAGCGACGATGAACCATTGGTAAGAAACGCTGCCTTTAGCACAGCAAGTGCTTTGGATAACGAAACATTTGAGTCTAGCACCTTTGCGATGTATCCAAATCCATCTACAGGTATCATCAATATCTCTACCACCGAGGCTGTAAATGTTGAAGTAGTAGATATCACTGGCAAAACTGTTCACCAAGCAAATGCTTTGGAGAGCAACGCGTCGTTAGATTTGTCTGCTTTGCCTAAAGGTGTTTACTTAGTGAAAGTAAAAGGAGAGAAAACTAACGTAACAGAAAAATTAATCTTAAAATAATTCACAACTTATTTTACTTAAACGCTAGTCATTCTCATGATTAGCGTTTAGGTATTTTTAACAGCAATCCATAAAAAACAACAAAATGAAAAAAACATTATCTTTATTAGCCTTGTCATTTACCGCAGTTTTGAGTGCACAAAACTTTTCTTTTGAATACTCAAATAGCGTGACCGAAAACGTTGATGGCGACGAAGCCATGACTGTTTTGGTGCAAAACTATGTGGTAAACGAAACCAACGGAAATCTAGAAAACCTTAACTGGACATTAGAAGAAGTTACTATGCCAGACGGATGGTCTTTATACTCGTTGTGCGACAACTATCTTTGCTACTATATAGACGAAGACAATATCGATAGCTTTTTTGACAACGAACTTTCGTTTCAACCAATCGAAAGAAATCAAAAATCAGATTTTAAAATCGAAGTTACAATTCCGGCCAACTCTCCAGCGGGTTACGGTATCGTAAAAGCTAACGTTATCCATTATACCGATGCTACCGAGACTACTGTTTCTGAAGAGCAAATGGCGACATTTATTGTCAACAAAGGCAACGTAGGTGTAGAAGTTATCGACATCAAAGACGAGCGTGTAGCATTATATCCAAACCCAGGAAACGAGCAATTGTTTGTTTATACAGACAAAAGTTTGTCAGCGACCAACTACCAAGTTTTTGATTTGATGGGACGCAAAGTGATGGCAGGCGCTATCCAAGGCGAAACAACAACTATCAACGCTTCTGCTTTACAAACAGGACATTATTTGGTAAAACTTATCGACAACGATAACAACAGCATCACTACCAGAAAGTGGATCAAAAAATAACCATTTTTCTTTTTTAGCAAAAAATCCGTTTTACCAAGGTAAAACGGATTTTTTTGTCATTTTTTAATTGGTAATCCAATCTTCACGATCAAGGCTGCGGTATTGGATAGCCTCGGCAATATGTGTAGAGCTTACTTCTTGGTCTCCGGCCAAATCTGCAATGGTACGCGATACTTTAAGAATTCTATCATAGGCACGGGCAGAAAGATTGAGTCTTTCCATTGCGTTTTTGAGTAAAGCCAACGACGCTTCGTCGGGGTTACAATACTCTTTGATGAGTTTTGAACTCATTTGTGCATTGTAATGAATACCCTCAAAATCTTTGAACCTTACCGATTGTATTTTTCGGGCTGCAATCACACGCTGTCTAATGGTCTCACTTTTTTCGCCCACACTACGGTCAGATAATTTTTCGAAAGGCACAGGGTTTACTTCGATATGAATATCTACACGGTCGAGCAATGGTCCCGAAATTTTGTTGAGGTATCTCGCCATTTCTTGTGGAGTAGAAGTAATAGGAGACGACCCGTCATTAAAATAACCACTAGGCGACGGATTCATACTAGCCACCAGCATAAAAGAAGAAGGGTAAGATACCGTAAATTTTGCTCGCGAAATAGTCACTTCTCGGTCTTCGAGTGGCTGGCGCATCACTTCCAAAACCTCGCGTTTAAACTCTGGTAACTCATCCAAAAAAAGCACCCCATTATGCGCCAATGAGATTTCGCCCGGCTGCGGATAACTGCCACCACCCACCAACGATACGCTAGAGGCGGTGTGATGCGGACTACGAAACGGCCGTTGCCTGATTAAACCTATCTGTGCTACCTTGCCCACCACGCTGTGTATTTTGGTAGTTTCGAGCGCTTCGTCGATGGTCATAGGTGGTAAAATACTAGGCAAACGCTTCGCCAGCATAGTTTTTCCCGAACCAGGAGGGCCTATCAATAAAATATTGTGTCCGCCAGCAGCAGCAATTTCCATCGCTCGTTTGATGCTCTCTTGCCCTTTGACTTCAGAAAAATCAGCCGAAAAAATATCGTTGTCTTCTGCAAATAATTCTTTTTCGTCTAAGGTGACTGCTTCTAGCGAGGCAACACCCTCGATATGGTCTATCAATTGTTTGATGTTTTCGATACCAAACACCTCAACACCTTGTACAACAGCCGCTTCTTTTTCGTTTATTTTGGGCACAAAAAGGGTAGTAAAACCTTCTTTTTTAGCCTCGATTGCCATAGGCAAAGCTCCTTTGATAGGTTGCACGCTGCCATCGAGCGACAATTCGCCCATAATCACACAATGGTCAAAATCTTGTTGTTTGAGTTGTCCCGAAGCAGCCAAAATTCCGATAGCGATAGGCAGGTCATAAGCAGAGCCTTCTTTGCGTAAATCGGCAGGCGCCATATTGATAGTAATTTTTTTTCCGGGTAGGTTGTAGCCCGTGTTAGACAACGCCGCAGCAATGCGGTAACTGCTTTCTTTGACGGCATTGTCGGGCAAGCCTACCAAGTGGTAACCGATGCCTTTGTCGATGTTTACTTCGATGGTAATTGTGGTGGCGTTAATGCCAAAAACAGCACTTCCGAATATTTTTACAAGCATAGCATTTTTTTTCTTTTTGCTTATAAATTTAAGTATTTTTTTTGCATTTATTGTACTACAAGACCGATTTTTTGAGAGGAGTAGTTTGTATTTATCCATCCATTGTACAGCAACAGCATTCGTTCCAAAAAATGGGGGTTTCATTACTTTTTTGTAGGAAGAATATATATTTATACCTATATTTAACCCTTAAAAATGTGATACGGATATCATTTATCATCAAATATGAACAAAAAAGACATACTCAACAAAATAAAATCTACTTGGCCAGTTGCACTTATAACTTGAACATGGCATTAAACTATTATAAAGATATGAAAATTACTATCTCAATTAGAAAAACAACCATAAACCACTGATTTACAACTGTTTTTAGCAATAAAAAAAGCTCCACATTTCTGTGAAGCTTATAATCTGTGGTCCCACCTGGGCTCGAACCAGCTTGGTATATCGTTGATTTTTTTGACTTCACTTAGTGCCGTTTTCGGTGTGTAACCGATTGTTACGCCTAGTACAAATATAAGAGGTTTTTCTCCTTTTTACAAGAATAATGAGTGAGTAATTTCTTAATAAATCGTTGATTTTTTTGTACTTAATTTTAAGTTAGGTGTTATTCTATCAAATGTAGATTTATAACTATTCACTAACTTTTTATATACTTTTTTGGTGCTATTTTCTAAATTTCATTTTTAATCTGTTATGCCTTGTTATTTTCTATTCCATAAACATACTCTTTTATATAGTTTATTCCACCACGGAACATTTCAGAGTCAAAATCTTTTAGCGGATTTGCTCCAAAAGAGAAATATTTATAAAAATCATTTTTAACAACTTTATCAAGATATGGTTTTATTCGTTCTACTTTGTTGTAATTAAAAGAAATACTTTCAAGCTTTTTTATTTCTAACAACCTTTCTGGAAATTCTACAAACTGATTATTGTCAAGGTTAATTGAAGTCAAGTTTTCCAAACCATATATTTCTGAAGGTATCTTGTGAATTGATAAACAGTGTTTCTGTGGCATTTGAAAGAGTGGCAAATCCGTACTGGTTTACCTCGTTTGGAGAGATAAATTTGTTGTAAGTAAAATTGTTATTCTGTCCCTGAAACACAATATCTATTTCTGAGCTATTTTGAGAAGTAATTTCGTTTGCCATGAATGACTTTCTTAACTTGGTTGAATAAAATGCTCCAATTGAATTGATATTATGTGCATAATTTACTCCCAACTTTACATTTTCTAAAATATAGATACCTGTATTTGGGTGAATGGTTACCTCTTTTTGCAACGTTTGAGTGACCTTTCCGTTTGATGCTGTTAATGTAATAGTATAATCTCCAGGTTGTGAATAAACGACTTCTGGGTTCTCTGATGTTGATGTTGATGGAATTGCTCCTTGAAAACTCCATTGGTAGCTAACTGCATATTCTGTATGGTTTTCTAAATACAGTTTTACGGGAGCCTGATAATCATAATCTTCGTATGCAGTTTCCCAATCAAATGCTGTGATTATATTTTCTAATACTTGGATAGTATCTGTTTTGCTATATGCTTCAAATCCGTTAGATACCGTTAGTTTTATTTTATGCTCTCCTGGAGTTGGAAACACGACGGTAGGCGGCTGTTGTCCATCAAACGACGATGGAATACCGTTTTCAAAAGTCCATTCATAGGTCAAGTCTTGCCCTTCTGTTGTATTGGATAACACTACCTCTACAGGAGGGTAGTTACTTTCAATAATTTCTTTAGTGAAACTAATATTAATGGCATCTTTTATTTCTACTTGCTGTTCATAGACATCTTTTTCGCCATCTACATTACTTACTGTGAGCTTAATAGTATAAGTCCCGGGTTGTTCGTAAAAAACATCTCCCGGATCTTTTTGTGACCATGTAGCAGGTGTTCCCCCTTCAAACTCCCATTCGTAAGTATCTCCACCTTTAGAAAGATTTTGTACCTCAATATAAACAGGAACAGATTCATCTGCATTTTTATATTCGGTTATAAACATTGCTTCAACCGGGATATATGATTCTTCATAACAAGATTGTAGCAAAGAATTCAGTAATAAAAGAAGTAAAAGATGTTTTTTCATCATTAGATTGTATTAGTTTTAAAAACAGGTTTTTTATATTATAGATGTTGTTCACTCATAGCTTTGTGCCTGCTGTTTTGATATTTTGGGGCATTTGGGTTTTCGGCATCTTGCAAAAAACCTAAAGCATATAATCTGTGTACAGCACGCTTGGTCAAATCATCAAAATTGATTTTACTAAAGCTGTAATCAATCAGGTTTAGGGCTAGTTTTTCGCCATTAACGAGTTGCAAAAACAGTCCGTCACGATTCATGTTTTCTTCTCGATAAAATGTAATATGAGCAATTAACTTTTTGCTACTGTCAATAAAACTATACGTATAATACACTAACGAACCCCGTGGAGTTTCTTTTTTTTGAATATAGCCAACCGTTTCGTTATTTCGTTTGATGATTTTTCCGTCAATAACTACTTTGTCTTGTTTTGCGAGCTCGTCTTCTTTTTGATTTTCTGCACGCTGGGCAGTGATAATCTGATCCCACTTTTCGGATACCTGACGGTCTTGAGTTTCAAAAAAAACATCAACAGTTGTTTGGTCAAAGCCTGTGTAGGTAAGCAAGCCTGTATCGCTATTAAGTATCGCTTTTATATGCCATTTTTCTTTACTCATGGTAAAAGGTATTTCTCTATACTTAACTTCACGAAGGTTTCCGTTAGCACCTGTAAGCTCTAGCCAATACTTGGGGGCTATATTTTTGTTTTGAGTTTTATTAATAGCGTTTGCGATAAACCACGAGTTGTCATCTAAACTACTGATTTTATAACCATCATCTACTTTTTCAATTTTGGCTACAACTTGTTTATCAATTAAAACGTTACCTTTTTTTATTTTAACATTTTGTGCTTGAAGCACACAGCTTATTGCGGTGGCAATAAAAATTAATACATTCTTTTTCATCATTTTTTATTTAGCAATTATTTTTTAACACACGATTTATACTCGAGGCTTTAGCCGACTGAACGTAGCTTTTATTGTTGCTCAAAGCCGCAAACTTTGAGCAGCGGGGCTTCTTTTCTTTTTATTTAATGCACGGATTACAAATCCGCGCGATCGGGATTTTGTTTTTATGTTCAAAGTCAAGAGACTTTGAGTCATTTTTATTTAATGAACTTTTTTATTTATTTAACGCACGGATTGCAAATTCGCGCGATCGGGTTTGCAATCCGTGACTTTATCTATACAATTTTACTGTTGTTAAGGTTATAAAATATGCGCTGCTTCTATCTGTTGCTTTGTATTTTGTTGACATTACACTTTTATTTCGATGAACTTCTTTATTATTTAGCGCACGGATT
>JBFHGP010000091.1:0-7706 GCA_041583035.1 Flavobacterium sp. | reverse complement strand
TAACGTAAATTTGCATTATTATAAATTACATGTTATGGTAAAAGATTTATTCGACAGAATACAAAAAAATAAAGGGCCATTAGGCAAATGGGCTTCTCAGGCAGAGGGTTACTATGTTTTTCCTAAATTGGAAGGAAAATTAGGCCCAAGAATGAAGTTTCAAGGCAAAGATGTTTTGAACTGGTCTTTGAATGACTATTTGGGCTTGGCTACTCACCCAGAAGTAGTAAAAGCTGATGCCGATGCTGCTGCAGAGTATGGTGCTGCTTACCCAATGGGCGCAAGAATGATGTCGGGACACACCGATTTTCACGAGCAATTACAACAAGAGTTGGCTGCGTTTGTACACAAAGAAGCTGCCTATTTACTCAACTTTGGCTACCAAGGTATGGTATCTATCATCGACGCATTGGTGACCAAAAACGATGTGATTGTGTATGATGTAGATTCGCACGCTTGTATTATTGACGGTGTTCGTTTGCACATGGGTAAACGTTTTACTTACCAACACAACGATGTAGCAAGTCTCGAAAAAAACTTGGAAAGAGCGACCAAAATTGCCAATGAACAAAATGGCGGAATTTTAGTCATTACCGAAGGTGTTTTTGGCATGAGAGGCCAACAAGGTAAACTTAAAGAAATTGCTGCACTCAAAGAAAAGTACAACTTTAGATTATTGGTCGATGACGCTCATGGTTTTGGTACTTTGGGTAAAACTGGCGCTGGCGCTGGCGAAGAGCAAGGTTGCCAAGACGATATTGATGTTTACTTTTCTACATTTGCCAAATCTATGGCAGGTATTGGCGCGTTTGTAGCTGGCGATCAAGATATTATCAGTTATTTACAATACAATCTTCGTTCACAAATGTTTGCCAAATCTTTGCCGATGATTTATACCTTGGGCGGATTAAAACGCTTGGAGTTATTGAGAAATCATCCAGAATTAAAAGACAAGTTGTGGGCCAATGTCAACAAAATCCAAAACGGATTGAAAGACAGAGGTTTCAACATCGGCGATACCAACACTTGCGTTACGCCTGTTTACCTCGAAGGCTCTATTCCAGAGGCGATGGTAATGGTCAACGATTTGCGTGAAAACTACGGTATTTTCTTATCAATTGTAGTTTATCCAGTTATCCCTAAAGGAATGATTTTGTTGAGAGTTATCCCAACAGCTTCACATACTTTTGAAGATATAGACGAGACATTAACTGCTTTTGAAGCTATTCGTACAAAACTACAAGACGGTACGTACAAAAAAATGTCTGAAAGTATCAAAGAAACAACAGAGGCTTAGTCGCTATCTGTGAAATAAAAAAAGAGTTGCTATTCGCAACTCTTTTTTTGTAAACATCTTTCTGGTTTTATTCAAAACTTTGCATTTCGACTAGCTTAGCATACATTCCGTTTTTGGTGAGCAACTCATCATGCGTACCTTGTTCTACAATCATCCCTTTTTGCATTACGACAATATTATCCGCTTTTTGAATAGTTGATAAACGGTGAGCAATCACTACCGAAGTGCGATTTTGCATCATGTTTTCTAGCGCTTCTTGCACCAATCTTTCGCTTTCGGTATCTAATGCCGAGGTAGCTTCGTCCAAAATCATAATTGGCGGATTTTTCAATACGGCTCTTGCGATAGAAAGGCGTTGTTTTTGTCCGCCAGATAATTTATTGCCGCTATCACCGATATTGGTATGGATGCCTTCGGGCAGGTTTTGTACAAACTCATAAGCATTTGCAACCTTGAGTGCATCAATGATCTCATGATCTGTCGCATCGGGTTTACCCAATAGCATATTATTTTTGATGGTATCGTTAAACAAAATACTGTCTTGCGTGACCAACCCCATTAAAGCTCTGAGATTTTGCAAATCAAAATCTCTAACATCTACATTATCAATTTTTATCTGCCCTTCGTTGACATCGTAAAAACGAGTCAGTAAATTGGCAATCGTACTTTTACCACTACCCGACTGCCCTACCAAAGCTACGGTTTTCCCTTTCTCAATTTGCAGTGAAAAATCTTTGAGCACAGTTTCGTTTTCGTAAGCAAAACTAATGTTGTTGACCGATATATTTTGGTTAAAATCATTTTTAGCAACAGCATCTGCTTTTGTCGTTATTGGATTGACTGTTTCCAAAACATCTAACACACGCTCGGCAGCGGCATCTCCTTTTTTGACTGAATAAGACGCTTTCGAAATCGCTTTTGCCGGCGTCAATATATTGTAAGCCATACCAATGTATGCAATAAACGCCCCTGCCAACAATTTACCTTCAAATACTAATTTACCTCCATAAACCAATAAAATAGCAATAGTAACAATTCCTAAAAATTCACTCAAAGGCGACGACAGGTTTTGTCTGTTAAGAATTCTGTTGTTAAGGCTAAAAAAGCGTTGGGTTGAATCTTGGAACTTATTTTCGAAACTCGGCTCGGCATTAAATCCTTTGATTACTTTTAATCCACCCAAAGTTTCGTCTATGATTGACAAGAAAAAGCCTTGCTCTTTGGCGGCTTTATCTGAGTTTTTCTTGAGTGATTTCCCAACTTTAGAAATTATAAACCCTGATAACGGAATAAATATAAATACAAACAAGGTAAGCTCATAACTGATAGAAAACATTAAAATAATCGTAAACAAAATAGTTAATGGCTCTCTCACCAAGAGTTCTAAAATTGATAAAAATGAATGTTGAATTTCTAACACGTCTGAAGTCATACGCGAAATCATATCTCCTTTTCTTTTTTCAGAAAAATAAGACAAGGGCAACTCTACAGACTTTTTGTACATGGCATTTCTTATATCCTTGAGAATACCATTACGCAAAAAAGTGATGAAATACATCGCACAATAATTGAATACATTTTTAAGCAAGAACAACGAAATAATTGCCACAATCATCACATTGAGCGTGTATTGCAACCCGCTATTTTCTGAGGTGACTGTAATGTAATAATTCATGTAGTCCATCAAATATTCTTTTAAACTAAAAATATCTTGATAAACTGGTTTTTTGTATAATTTTTCTTCGTCACCAAACATCACTGTAAGCATCGGTATCAATGCCACAAACGACAAAGCGCTAAATAAAGCATACAAAATATTGAAGAAAATATTCAACCACATATATTTTTTGTATGGCTTGGCAAAGCGAAATATTTTTTTAAAGTATTGACTAATCATTATTTTTTATTTTCGTAATCATTATTTATAAATGTATCAGCACATACCGCAACACCACGCCAACAACAATAGCGACGGTAAAACTGATGAGTGTGCCTGATAAAATATATTCTGTTAATTTTCTGTCTTTTGCACGGGTAAGATCGCCAAACCTGAAGATAGATTTTGCTGCCAACAAATAACCAATACCGCCCCAAAAATCGACACAAATAAATAGAACAATCAACAAACGTTCAGTAATTCCGATAATATTACCTGCGTTTTTGAGTGATTCATTTTTTTTATTTTTCTTTCTGAATGATTCGCTCCATTTGCTAAAAAAAACTTTCATCGCAATAGACGACACGGCGGTGAGCACAATAAGCGCAATGGCTACCGACATCAATTTTTCGGCCGATATGATTGACAAAACCGTACATTTATCAAAGTATGCCATGACCAACATCGCTATGACCAACAGATGTAACAATTGATCGACGATAAACAGCGCTATCGGGCTGAATCGTTGCTGTCGCTCTGCATAAATTTTGCCTAAATCAATCAAATAATGTGCGACAACAACCAGCAAAATGTACGGTAAAACTTCGGGCAGTTGTGTGACAAACAAAAGCAACAAAACGACCAAATGTACCGCAATATGCGCATACAAATATTTTGACCTAATGCCTTTTGCGTGACGTTCGTCTACCCATTTTTTGGGCTGTAGTACAAAATCACCCAACAAGTGCGCCAGCAATATTTTAAGCGTGAATAGTAGCATCGTTATTAATTATTTGTTGACAAAGCGCTATGGCGTTAAACACCTCATCAAAACCAGATTTGTTGAGTTCACGACTGATTTGGCTTTGGTTTTTATTCAGTTTTTTTGCCAATTCTACTTGCGTATAATCGGGATAATCCAACGCAAAAAGCACCGTTTTACAAACGTTTGTATTCCATTTATCAATCATCAGCATCATTAAATCAAAAATAATATTGATTTGATGATTGGTGTTTGTAGAACGTGTTTTTAGCAAAAAATTCTTTTTTTTGAGTTGTTCAAAAGCCTCACCTGAAAAAACAAAAGCTTCGCCGTTAGATTTTTTTATCGACGCTGAGATGTATTCTTTTTGACCAACTCCTACGCCCATGCGTACGTCTAATAAATCGATGGTTTTCATCATTATTTTGAGATATACCGCGGCGTGCAATACTTTGTCTACAGCAACTTCTACCTGAAAACTATCGCCTCTAAATATTTCCCAACTGCCTTTTTGAAGCGCAATTTTTTGCAAAGTCTCTTCTAAAACCGGCAACCAGTCTTTTGTTTTTACCGCTCGCGAATTGATAATATCTCCTGTAATTATTGCTGTCATTTTTTTATTGAATTCATCAAATATAACAAAAAACAATCATAACTCAAAATATAACTCAAAACAGTTATAATTGTAATTATGCTAATTTCATGTCATGAATAATTTGGTCAATTTTATCATCCAAATACTGCTCAGTCGCTTTGGCATTCTCCACAGCATCTAATTGGGTATTCACGCTAAAATAAAATTTAATTTTAGGTTCTGTTCCGCTTGGTCTTGCACAAATTTTACTGCCATCTTCGAGATAATAAATCAATACATTAGACTTCGGGATATGGATAGGAAAATTCTCTCCACCCATCAAATCTTTGGCCACAGACGACTGATAGTCCTCGATCATCACTACGCGTTGTCCTGCAATTTCACTCATCGGATTGTCTCGCAAATCAACCATCATTTGTTTAATTTGATTTGCCCCTTCGATACCTTTTTTGGTAATTGATATCAATTTTTCTTTATAAAAACCAAAATCCACATAAAGATTGAGTAATTCTTGGTAAAGCGAACTGCCGTTTGCCTTGGCCATACTCGCCATCTCACAAACCAGCAAGGTCGCACCAACAGCGTCTTTATCGCGCACAGCATCGCCAACCATAAACCCAAAGCTCTCTTCGCCACCGCCTATAAATGTTTGGTTTGGAAAATCTTTGATAAATTTGGCAATCCATTTAAAGCCCGTAAGCCCCACCTTACATTCAACGCCATAACCATCGGCCAAATCGAGCATCATCGGGGTAGAGACAATAGTTGAACCAATAAATTCTTTACCTGTGATTTTGCCCGCTCTCTTCCATTGTTCTAGCAAAAAAGCCGTCATTACCACCATGGTTTGGTTGCCGTTGAGCAAAGTTAATTTTCCTTCCAAATTACGCACGGCAATCCCTAACCTATCAGAGTCGGGGTCGGTACCTATGACAATATCTGCATCATTTTGTTCAGCCAAATTCATTGCCATCGATAACGCTTCGGGCTCTTCAGGGTTGGGTGATTTTACCGTCGGAAAATTACCATCTGGTGTCGCTTGTTCTTCTACGATATCTACTTGGGTATATCCTGCTTTTTGCAACACAGTCGGAATCAGCTTTACTGAAGTTCCGTGCAAAGGCGTGAAAACAATTTTGAGATCTTGCTTGGCTTTTTCGGGGGTAGCAAAACTTGCATTTTTTATGGTTGAATCTACAAAAGCATCGTCAATCTCTTGGTCGATATATTGGATTAAATCTTCATTGGCTTCAAAATTAATTTCGTCATAACGCAATTGCTGAATGACTTCGATAATTTCTTTGTCTTGTGGCGGAACTAGCTGACCACCATCATTCCAATACACCTTATAACCATTGTATTCTGGCGGATTGTGAGAAGCCGTAAGTACAATACCCGCATGGCAGTTGAGGTGTCTTACCGCAAAAGACAACTCTGGTGTCGGACGCAAATCCGAAAAGAGAAAAACCTTGATGCCATTGGCAGAAAATACATCTGCAACCACTTTGGCTAGCGTATTACTTTGGTGACGACAATCATAAGCAATGGCAACTTTGAGCTCTTCGCCTTCAAAATTTTTGTGCAAATAATTGGCAATCCCTTGGGTATTCTTGCCTAATGTATACGCATTGATTCGGTTAGTTCCAACGCCCATCACGCCACGCATACCACCAGTACCAAACTCCAAATCTTTGTAAAAAGCGTCTTCGAGACCAACTACATCAGTAGTCATCAACTGCTCTACTTGTCTTTGTGTGTCGGTTGCAAAAGGAGGTTTCATCCATTGATTGACTTTGGCTAATATATTTTCTGAAATTTTCATTTTTTGTCTATTGATAAGTAGTTAATTACTTTGTAACGTTTGTTTTTTTTGTTTCGATTAAGGATTTCGGCAATAAAACCTGCGAGAAATAATTGAGTACCAATAATCATGGTGGTCAATGCTATGTAAAACCAAGGATTATCAGTGACCAAAATGGTAGGTTCGTGTGCATATAGTTTATAAATTTTTTGCAAACCGATGTATAAAGCGGCACAAAAACCAATAAAAAACATAACAATTCCCCAAAAACCAAAAAAGTGCATCGGGCGTTTGCTAAATTTTGACAAAAACCAAAGGGTAATCAGGTCGAGAAAGCCATTGATAAATCGGCTCATGCCAAATTTTGATTGCCCGTATTTTCGGGCTTGGTGTTGGACCACTTTTTCTGTGATTCGCGAAAATCCTTCGTTTTTTGCCAATACTGGAATATATCGATGCATCTCGCCATACACATCTACCGATTGGGTTACTTTTTGATGATATGCTTTGAGTCCGCAATTAAAATCATGCAATTTGAGTCCAGACGTTTTTCTCGCTGCCCAATTGAACACTTTTGAAGGTAAGTTTTTGGTAAATACCGCATCGTATCGCTTTTTTTTCCAACCCGAAACCAAATCGTATTGTTGCTCCACAATCATTTGGTAAAGTTCCGGAATCTCATCTGGGCTATCTTGTAAATCAGCATCCATGGTGATAACCACTTCGCCTTTAGCCTTTTTAAAACCGACATTCAACGCTTGTGATTTGCCATAATTTTTGGCAAAACGAATTCCTTTCACCTCAACATGTGTTTGATTGAGGTTTTCGATAATACGCCAAGAATCGTCGGTACTGCCATCGTCGATAAAAATAATTTCGTACGAATAGTCATTGTCTTTCATCACCTTGGCAATCCATTGGTGGAGCTCTGGCAACGACTCAGCTTCGTTAAGTAAAGGTATAACAACAGAAATATCCATAATTAATAAGACGGATTTTCGGGTGATGGGTGATTGTTTGCGATTTCGGACTGATTTTTAAAGAATAAAGCAGCCAAAAAACCAGGCACACAAAGCATCAAAATTCGCGTTCCGGCCGACATCAACAATTGACTAATCGAATATGGTTTTGCCTGCTGTACGATCTCTAGCGATTGTTGCGCTTGCTCAGCCGGCATACCATAACTGGCGGCACGTTGCTGATTCAGCTCAACCATATCTAAATGAATTTTGTTGGCCACCTCAGTATCTATCAAACCATACAAAACGTATAAAAAAAGCGTGCTAGATACCACTCCAATAACGATAGTCAAAAAATAAGGCACAAAAGCATCTTTAAAACTGATGAATCCGCCAAGTCTTTTTTTAGAAAGAT
>JBFHGP010000090.1:0-7854 GCA_041583035.1 Flavobacterium sp. | reverse complement strand
CTTTTGATACAAATGTTTTTTACCCAAGCTCTACCACAGGGCAAATGGTAACACACGATACTTATACTTTGTCTTACCACGAGGCACATGAGCAAGCAGAGTGGGTGGCTTATCTGCTAACGCCAGACCACATAAGCGGTGGCGAGCACAAGCGCCCTTATTTTAACCAAGACCCGAAAGTGTCAACTGAGTCGGCCGATTGGCGCAATTATAAAAACTCGGGCTATACTCGCGGGCATTTGTTGCCTGCTGGTGATAGAACCTTTGATAAGGCGGCTTATGACGAAACTTTTTATACTTCAAATATTTCGCCGCAAAAATATGAGTTTAATACTGGTATCTGGAATAGCTTAGAGATGACGGTGCGCAATTTTGTTCGCAAAAACGGAGAAGTTTTTGTTGTAACCGGAGGTGTTTTATCAGACAATCTCAAAACCATTGGAACAGAAAAAGTATCGGTACCCGATTATTTTTATAAAATTATCTTTTTTGAAGATGGACAAAACAGCAAAATTGTTGCGTATTTGATGCCACACGAAGAGAAAAATAGGCAGTCGCTAAGCCATTATGTGGTGTCGGTGGATAGTCTGGAGCAGCTTACTCAGATAGACTTTTTTAGTCAACTGCCTGATGATTTAGAAAATAGCTTAGAACAAACCACATCTTCTCGTTGGTTTACACATAAATAAATACCAAAAAACCGATTCGTCACACGAATCGGTTTTTTTATCATTTGTACAAAAATGATTAGAACTGCTCTCTTCCTGCAAAGTGAAAAGCACTTTCGATCTCTGCGTTTTCGTCAGAGTCAGAACCGTGTACAGCGTTCTCACCAATAGATTTTGCATATTTTTTTCTGATTGTACCTTCTGCAGCGTCAGCTGGGTTGGTCGCACCAATCAACGTACGGAAATCTTCTACCGCGTTGTCTTTTTCTAAGATAGCTGCTACGATTGGCCCTCTAGACATGAACTCAACCAACTCTCCATAAAATGGACGTTCAGCGTGAACAGCATAAAATTTTTGCGCATCAGCAACGGTTAATTGTGTTAATTTCATAGATACAATTTTGAAACCACCTTCGGTAATCATATTCAAAATTCCACCAATGTGACCTGCTTCTACAGCGTCAGGTTTAATCATCGTAAATGTTCTGTTTCCTGCCATTTTAATTATTTTAATTTGTGCAAAAATACTGTTTTTGTCTAATTTATAGGTGAATATATTAATAATTTTTACGTATTATTTCATCACAAATCGTTGATGTTGGGCATCAAACCAGATATCATCCGAGTCAAAAAAATTATCAAACACTTTATTGTCGATTAGTTTTTGCGGTGATTGGTGGTGTACTTTGTTGTTACTCAGTACGATAATTTCGTCACAATGTTGTATAGCCAAATCCAAATCGTGGGTAGAATAAAGAATGGTTTTGCCTGTTACGGTTAATTTTTTGACCAATTTTTGAAACTCAATTTTATTGTAAAAATCTAAATGAGTCGTAGGCTCGTCCATCAAAATTAGCGGAGTGTCTTGTGCAATGGCACGTGCGATAAAAACTTTTTGTTTTTGTCCGTCGCTCAATTTGCTCACATTTTTTTCTGCCCAATCTTGTGTTTGTGTGATTTGCATAGCCTGCGAAATAATTTGTTCGTCTTTGTCTTGCAGCGTACCTATCCAGTTTGTATGAGGCTGTCGGCCCAATGCGATCAACTCTTTTACGGTTATATTTTGATAAATATCGGGTTGGGTAAGCACTATGCTTACAGATTTTGACCAATCGGCAGCAGTGAAAGTGTCTGTGTTTTTTTCTTCAATTTCTATTTCACCGGCCAATTTTTTTATTAACCCAGCGATAGTTTTGAGAAAAGTAGATTTTCCGATACCGTTTGTACCTATCAGTGCAATCAATTTGCCATAGTCAATATTTATATTGATGTTGCTTAACACCGATTGTTGTTGTTGATTGTTATATCCGATGTGTATTTTTTTAGTTTTAACTAACATTTTTTAACTAATTTTTTTTGATATCGTATATTTTTTGTATATTTAACAAAATATTAAAAACTTGTATTATGAATAAACTAACGCATAATTTAGGCTTTTTTGTAGCTTTAATGGTCGTTTCGGTAGTGATTTTTACTTCGTGTAAAGATAATACATCTGAAAAAAAAGAACCTGTTTTGACTGAAAAATCAACTGCTTTTTCGCCTCAAGACGTAGAACAGATTGTTTATTTGTATCAGTTTACCCATTTTGATACCAAAGCGATGCAAATTTGGATAGAAAAATCGGGCAACGAAGATATGAAAGTATATGCCGAGCAGCAGTTGGCGATGACTGAGAAAAATAAGATAAGATTAGAAGCGGTTGCTTCAGAATACGGTATTCAGTTGCCTAATGACCTTACACCGACGTACGAAAAAGAACTTTATAAATATTCTACAGGCGGTGTAAACGACTATGATAAAGTGTTTTTGAAGAGCTATTTATCTGTTTGTGAGAATGTTAATGACTCAATTAATAACCTAAGACTCAATTATCCTAATGAAGAGATTAAGCAATTATCGCAAGACACTTTTGGCAATATGAGTGCGCGGATTATGGAGCTTATCCAGATGAGTAATTAGATTTTAGTTCAATCTAATTAGTTAACTAACTCTCCATATTTGTGGAGAGTTTTTTTAGTGATTTTATGCTTAAAAAGTTGTGTTTTTTAAAAATAAAATAGAGTTTGTATATTTGAGGATATTTTTTGACTATGAATCACGAACAGATGTTTCAGGATACCGACTATTTGGCTTATCTCGAAACTTTTTTGACGCCCAACAGAAAAGAACGTTTTACTGAAATATTAAAAAACCGTACCCGACATTTTACCATTGCGGTCGAAGATGTGTATCAGTTACACAACACCAGCGCGGTCATGCGTAGTTGTGAGGTATTTGGCGTACAAGATTTGCACGTTATCGAAGAGCGTTTTGGTAAACGAATAGACAAACAAATAGCCATGGGGGCAGAAAAATGGGTAGATATTCATAGATACCAAAACAATGCTTCTTGTTTGCAAAATCTCAGAGATAAAGGATATCAGATTGTGGCTACTTCGCCGCATGTAGAGGCAAGCAACTTAGCCGATTTTGACATCAGCAAGCGCTCGGCAATATTTTTTGGTACAGAAAAATCAGGTTTGTCTGACGAAATTATGCAACAAGCCGATGCTTTTATCAAAATTCCGATGGTAGGTTTTACAGAGAGTTTAAATATATCGGTATCGGCAGCGATTGTCATACAAGACATTACTGAGCGATTGCGGAAATCTTCGCTCGACTGGTCATTAACTGCTAGCGAAATGTTAGCCAAGCGCATAGATTGGAGTCGAAAATCAATCAAAGATATCGATTTTGTCACTGAGCGGTACAAAAAGTAAAAAAGCTGCTTTTGGATCAAAAACAGCTTTTTTTGAGAATATATTTTGAACAATCTAATTGAACTGATTGAAAGTTACGTTTATCCTGCCCGAATTAAAAATTTGTCCTGCGTTGGTTTCGTTTGTAGGGATAGGCGTACCCAAAACATCAGTGCCTGCCATGCCTTTTATTACTGCGTTGTGCACAAATTCTTCTACAATGCTTTGTCCTTCATAAAAAGGGCTGCTGTTGTGTTGTTCATATACCAAGCCATCTTCGACGATATACACAATGTATCTAAGCTCTTCGTTATAATCTTGGCTAAATTTGAAAGATACATTTACCGACCCGTCAGTTTCTGTAAGGTCAGAGTCTATTCGGATTCCGATTGGAGATGATTCTTGAAAGAGGTCTATCACTTGTTGAACATCATACATTTGACCGTCTCTTTTCCATTCGTGCGCACGGTTAATTGGCGAATATGGGTAAGAAACAAAATCAGGGTTTTCTGCCAATTTGTTAGACAAAATATCGTGAAGTTGAGTTTCGTATGGTAAAAAAGTAAAAGGGTCGCCTTTGTCAACACCATTGTGCCAAGCCACTGCGACAAATTTGTCGTGGTGTTCAGGTTCTAGTTCTTCTTCGATGGTATAGGTAACCCTAGGGCAGTTTACACACCAAGTACCAGTAAAATCTTCGATCAATACACGGTGTTTAAAATTGTCGCCCACCAGCTCATAATCTTTTTCGGTATTAGCTTCGGCTTCTTGAGCGTTGATCACATTACCATTTTCATCAAAAACTGCTACCACCACACGAGTAGCTCTATCTTCGCCACCAATAGATACAACAGTATCATCCACTAAGGTATTGCAAGAGGTAAGCATTGCGGTAAGTGCGATAGAAGCACATAAAAAAGCTTTTTTCATAATTATTCTTGTAAAATTTTGTTGTTTGGTTTTAATATTCGACTAATTTATTATTTAATTTTTAAACTAAAAAATATTTTTATTGGAATAAACTTCTTATGTTTGTTAAACAAATTTAAAACAAATTATGATGAAAATGTTATCAATCATTGCGTTTGTCTGTTTTAGTCTTACAGCTACAGCGCAAAGCAAGCTACCTAATGTTATGTTGAAAGACCTAAAAGGTAAGTCAGTAAATATTGCTGATTTTGGCAAAACGGATAAGCCAGTTATTGTGAGTTTCTGGGCAACTTGGTGCGGCCCTTGCCTCAAAGAGTTGGAAGCAATTGATAAAGTATATGACAAGTGGCAAAAAGAAACCGGGGTAGAGTTGGTAGCGGTATCTATCGATGATTCTCGTACCCGCTCGAGAGTAAAACCGTTGATTAATGGTAAAGCATGGGATTACACCATACTGTTAGACCAAAACCAAGAACTCAAAAGAGCGATGAATGTAATCAACCCGCCTTATACTTTAATTGTTCACAAAGGTAAAGTAGTGTATTCTCACTCAGGATATACGCCAGGAGCAGAAAACGAACTGTATAAAGAATTGAAAAAACTGTAGGTAACAAGCATGAAAAATTACAACAAGTTTTTAATTGCAGGCTTGTCTTTGCTCGGTTTTTCTGCCTCAGCACAGATCAATGTGGGAATAGAGTCGAATTCTCAATATTATATAGAGGATAACCAAATAAAAATCACCGATCAAGAAGTAAAAGACAATCCTTTTCGTTCCAACAACTATGTAAAACTCGATTATTTTAAGGGTAAATTTGAGGCTGGTCTACAAATGGAGGGCTACTTGCCTTATGCTATTCTCAATTATTCGCCAAACTTAGAAAGCGTAAACGTAGGTACTGTCTATGCCCGTTACAATGATTATGACAATGGTTTAGATATCACTGTTGGGCATTTTTATGAGCAATTTGGCAGTGGATTGGTGTTGCGCTCGTGGGAAGACAGAGCGCTAGGTATCAACAATGCTATTTTTGGAGGACGTGTAAAATACAGTCCGCACGAGTCTACACAAATCACTTTACTAGGTGGTAAGCAACGTGTAGGGATGGGCTTCGACCTTTCTGACGGTAGTATTTATGGCGTAAATGCTGAGGTAGATTTGGCTAATTTGATGCAAAAAGAATACGCGCTCAAATTTGGTGCGAGCATTGTTGGACGTCATCAAAAATTAGACGAATTCCCAGATGTAGAACCAAATACCAATATGTTATCTGCTCGATTAGAATACTCAGGCGATAAGTTTTTGATTGGTGGAGAATACGTTCACAAAACAGAAGATATCGTAGCAACACCCGAAGGATTGTATCCGCAATACAAAAAAGGAGGCAATGCCTTTTTGTTGAATTTAGGATACAACACCGCAGGTTTTGGGGTAAATGTTAACCTCCGCCGTATGGAGAACATGGATTTTTACTCAGAACGACAATTACAAGGCAATACATTTAATTATGGGATGATTAATTATGTGCCAGCATTAACCAAACAATACGATTTTGCCTTACAAAACATTTATATTTACCAAGCACAAGGCAAGTATGATATTTTTAATTTGTATAAATTAGGCGAAATAGGCGGACAGTTTGATGTTTTTTACGAAGCCAAAAAAGGAACCTTTTTTGGAGGTAAATATGGCGCCAATTTTATCCTTAACGGATCGTATTGGGCAGGGTTAGAAGCTGAGTTACAAGATGACAGGAGTCTTAAATCGACAGGTTTTTTTAATGACGGACAAAAATATTATTCTGATTTAGGATTAGAATACCGTAGAAAATGGTCAGAAAAATTTAGTTCGATTTTTATGTACCTCAATCAATATTACAACCAAGGCTATCTCGAAGAAAAAAATAACGGATATGTAAAAACGCATACCGCAGCAGCCGAAGGTTTGTATTTTCTCAAACCAACGAGTTCTATCCGTCTAGAATTACAACATCAATGGGCAGATGCCTACCATAAAAACTGGGCAGGGGCAACTTTGGAGTATGCGCCAAACAGCAATTGGTCGTTTTTTGCCTTTGATATTTACAACTACGGAAACGATAAAAACAGTAAACGCATTCACTACTTTACGTACGGACTCAGTTATACCAAAGGTCGTACGCGAATAGCAGGTAGCTACGGTCGTCAGCGAGGCGGCTTGATATGTGTGGGCGGAGTATGTCGAGAAGTGCCAGAGGCCAACGGATTTACTTTGAATATCACCACCAACTTTTAAAATTAAATCGACCTTCGGGTCGATTTTTTTTATGATATTGCATTCAGAAAACACAATCAATTAACCAAGACCACACCGTGAAAAAATACAATTTTTGTGCAGGACCAGCACCTTTGAGCGCAAGTATTTATCAACAAGCAGCGCAAGCCATCGTCAACTTTGATGATTCGGGCTTATCAATATTAGAAATTTCGCACCGTAGTAAAGCTTTTCTGGCTATTCTCGATGATTGTCAACGCTGGGTGTTAGCATTGTTGTCGCTCGAAAATAAAGGCTACCGAGTACTTTTTTTGCAAGGTAGCGCAAGCATGGAGTTTGCTCGTGTGCCGCTCAACTTATTAAAAAACAGCGCTGCATATTTAGACACGGGTGTTTGGGCACAAAAAGCCATCAAAGAAGCGCAAAAAGTAGGTAAGGTTGAGGTAGTGGCATCTGGCCGAGACCAAAACTATAATTATATTCCACAACAATATACAGTGTCTTCGCAGGCAGATTATTTTCATTGTACGAGCAACAATACTATATATGGCACTCAAATAAATGATTTTCCGCAGACCGATGTTCCATTGGTGTGCGACATGAGTTCAGATATTTTTTCGAGACAGTTAGATTTTAGTCAATTTGGGATTATTTATGCAGGTGCACAAAAAAATATCAGCACTTCGGGTTTGTCTATGGTAGTGATTAAAGAAGATTTGCTTGCTGAGACACTTCCGATTCCGAATGTGCTCAGTTATCAGCAGCATTTGGCGCACGACGGATTGTATCACACTCCGCCTGTTTTTGCGGTATATGTTACTTGGCTCAACCTTCAAAAACTCAAAGCTGATGGCGGTATTGATGCCATGGAAAAGTTAAATCAACAAAAAGCACAAAAACTTTATCAAGAGATAGACCGCAACAGTATGTTTTACGGTACAGCACTGCCAGCACATCGCTCGTTAATGAATGTTTGCTTTCGCTTAAAAGACGATCAGCTTACCCAGAAGTTTGATGATTTTCTGGAAAATCATCATGTAGAGGGCATAAAAGGGCACCGCTTAGTAGGTGGTTATCGCGTATCGCTCTACAATGCTATCACATTAGACGATGTAGATTACTTGGTAGGCGTGCTAAAGCAATTTGAAAATATTTAGTTGTAAAATTCAAACAACTAAAAGTAACAAATTATAGCTAATTATTTTATATTTGTATCATGAATAAGATTGCTTTAACCACATTGTTACTCCTAGGTATGGGT
>JBFHGP010000089.1:0-7935 GCA_041583035.1 Flavobacterium sp. | reverse complement strand
CCTGAATTTAGTAAGCAATATAAGAATCAAGCAAATAGAAAAATTAATTAACAATAGAAGAGTAAGAAAGTTTGGCTATATTAGCCCTATCGAAAAACTAAAATCTACTTGGCCAGTTGCACTTATAACTTGAACATGGCATGTTCTAAATTCAAAAAAAAAGTTGATCCGAAAATCAACTTTTAGTGTTTAATAATAAATAGTAGTTGGGTGATAGACTAATTTTCTTCGTTTTTATCAATATCGACAATTGTTGCTGGCTCTACTGAGTCGTCATGTGCATTGTGATATTCTTCTAATAAATTCATCATTGCTGCCAACAAATCTTTGGTTTCTAGCAATAAGCTAAAGTACAAGGTGGTGTTTTTAGGGCTCGACTCTTCTGTACGTGTGCGAGAAACTTGTTTTTGTACTTTTTCGTTTACCAAGTTAAAAATCTCTTTTTTGTTGCGCAAAATATTTCCAATCTCTTCAAACGATTCCGAATCAAAGGCTGCTTTGGTATCGATAAATAGTTTTTCTAATTGATTGTCAACTTCTTTGAGTTCTTTTATTTGGTTGAATTTTAGTTTTTTGTGATTGTTGTTGATGTGTTTGTGCGTCGCTTTTGAGATGTATTCTAGCGACTGTGTCATATCTTGCAAATACCCCAAAATATTGATGTAAAAACTACTTGCTGTGATACTTGGCTCGTCTAAGTTTTTGATAAAGTAAAACAAGTTATCACGCAAATCGTCTACCTCGTTAGAGAGTTTTTCGATGTTCTTTTTATTTTTCTTTAATGACGCTAAGTTTTGTGTTGCTAATCCATCAATAGCACCAGAATATACTTTTTTACCACGTTTTACTACATTGGCAATATTTTTTGCACTTTCGTGGATTACTCCTTGTCTAGAGCGACTTTCGGCTCTTTCTAAGCTGTCTTCTGCTTTTTGCTCTTGTGATTTTTTTCTGTGAGACAAGTAGTTTTTAACCAACAATAATATAGTGATTGTCAATACGGCAGTGAGTGCATATCCTTTGCCATAAAAGAGTACTGTAGCCATCAATCCCGCAGCTACAAAAGCACTTAGAGCGGTCATAAACCATCCGCCTATTACGTTGAGCACGCCAGCCACACGGTACACCGCGCTTTCGCTACCCCAAGCTCTATCGGCCAATGAGGTACCCATGGCAACCATAAACGTTACATAAGTGGTTGATAGTGGCAACTTCATTGAGGTAGCAATAGAGATCAATACACTGGCTACCATAAGGTTTACCGCTGCTCTCACCAAGTCAAATGCTGGCTGGTCTTCTTTTTTTACCTCGCTATTGATAGCTGGTTTAGTAAATTTTTTTTCGATATTTTTTTGTGCTGATACAGGTAGTATTTGACTAAATCCGTTAGATAATACAACTGCTCCACGTACAATACTTCTCGATAAAAAGTTTGGTTCAAAACGTTCTTTTACATCGTCTTGTCTAGACAAATCTACTGATGTTTTGACAACTGAGCGAGCTTTGGTAGAAAACCATAAGGTCAATACCATTACCAAGCCAGCGATGAGTAATAAATAAGGTTGTGTAGGAACTTTTTGGGCCAAAATTTCCATACTAAAGTCTGTTGCAGGGATTCCGCTTACAGACCATGCTTGATAAGAATTTAGCGCAGCAATCGGCACACCAATAAAGTTAACCAAATCATTACCTGCAAAAGCTACAGCCAAGGCAAATGTACCAGCAATAATGATGATTTTATAAATGTTTACTTTAAAAAGTGAAATAACAAGCATCGAGAGTGCAGCCCAAATCAAAAAGCTTACGCCGATAAACAAGCTGGTGTTTTCGGTAAGCGAGCTGATATATTCGGTATCCATAAAAGTAGCACTTTTTAGTCCTTTTATCAAGATAAAATACATGATAGAACTAATAGCTACACCGCTAAAAACTGCTCCATACCATTTTGGTTTTTTAGCAAAATCGAAGGTCAATAACAGCCTAGACACGTATTGAATAAGTGCCCCGACCGAGAATGCAACCACGACGGATAACAAAATTCCGAGTATAATTTCTATAGCTTTTTCGTTGTTGATGTATTGACTAAGGTCAAAAAGTGTTTTGGTGTTGTCTGCAGAAATTTTGATTAAAGCAACAGCAACAGACGCCCCGAGCAATTCAAAAACAATAGATACCGTAGTAGATGTAGGCATCCCGAGGGTGTTGAAAAAGTCGAGTAACAAAATGTCTGTAATCATTACGGCCATAAATATGACCATGATTTCATCAAACATAAATTCTCCAGGGTTAAAAATCCCTTTTCGGGCTACTTCCATCATTCCGCTCGATGAGAGTGCGCCGATAGCTACACCAAGGCTGGCTACTATCATGATGGTTTTGAAAGGCACAGCTTTTGAGCCAATGGCCGAGTTGAGAAAGTTAACGGCGTCGTTACTGACACCAACTACAAGGTCTGCGATTGCCAATACGGCAAGTGCAACAAGCATTACAATGTATATCTGTTCCATACAATTTAAATTACTACCGCAAAAGTCTTCTAAGATTTCTACTCTTAGGTTAAGCCAATGTTATCAATTTAAAAAAATAATGAAATGCTTAAAATAATAATTACAACCCTTTTGGGATAGCGTTAATGAGCGTTTTAGTATATTCTTTTTCTGGCGATTGATAGAGCTTATCGGCTTCTTTTTTCTCTACTATTTGACCTTTTTGCATCACCATAACCTCGTCAGACATGTATTTGACAACAGACAAGTCGTGCGAAATAAATATATAAGTAAAACCAAAAAAATCTTTCAAATCGTTTAATAAATTCAAAACTTGTGCTTGTACCGATATATCTAACGCCGATACAGACTCGTCACAAACTATAAGTTTTGGATTGACAGCAACTGTGCGCGCAATTCCGATTCGTTGCCTTTGTCCGCCCGAAAACTCGTGTGGATACCGGTCAAAATGCTCAGCAGATAAACCTACTTTTTCGAGTATCTCGATGGTTTTTTGTTTGCGCTCTTTGTCATTTTTATGTAAACGGTGTACCTGCATGGGCTCCATAATGGCTTTGCCTACGGGTATTCTCGGGTTTAATGATGAATAGGGGTCTTGGAAAATAATTTGTAAATCTTTGCGTAGTTTTTTAACTTCTTTTGATGACAATTGCGTAATATCTTTACCCTGATAAAAAACCTGACCAGCTGTTGGAGGGTCTAGCAATAACAGCGCATTACCCAAGGTAGATTTGCCACAACCACTCTCGCCAACCAAGCCTAAAGTTTCGCCTTCATAAATCTTGAAACTCACGTTATTCACTGCCTTAAATGATTTTTTACTAAACAATCCAGCATTGTCGATGTATTCTTTTTCTAAATCAATGATTTCGAGCAAAGGTTGGTTCTGATACAATTTTTGATGATTTTTTTTGCGTTCATCTGCTTCGATATAAACAGGTTCAAAATCATCAGTCATAAAATCTTTTATCGTAGGTAAACGCTTGAGACGATTGCCTAATTGTGGTCGCGAGCCTATCAACGCTTTGGTGTAGTCTTTTTGAGGGTTTTTAAAAATATCTGTTACTGCACCTTTTTCAACGATTTTTCCCTGATACATCACCATTACTTTTTGTGCTATTTCTGAAACCAAAGCCAAATCGTGCGAGATAAACAAAATGCTCATTTTTGTCTCTTTTTGTAGCTCTTTAAGCAACTGGATAATTTCTTTTTGCACTGTCACATCGAGTGCAGTTGTAGGTTCGTCTGCGATGAGCAACTGTGGTTTGCAAGCAATCGCCATGGCAATCATCACTCTTTGTTTTTGTCCGCCAGATAATTGATGCGGATATTTGTGAAAAGTGGTTTCAGGCAATGGTATTTTTACTTTTTCGAAGAGTAAAAGCACTTCTTTTTTGATGTCAATTGCAGATAAATCGGTGTGTCTTTCGAGGATTTCGGCAACTTGTTTGCCACATTTCATCGATGGGTTTAATGAGCTCATCGGTTCTTGGAAAATCATCGAAATAACTTTTCCTCTGATGTTTCCCCATTTTTTTTCTGGCAAGCTAGTTATGTTTTCGCCACGAAATTCTACAGTCCCCTCTGTACAACTCAAAATCCCTTTTGGGAGCAAGCCCATCAATGCAAGTGAGGTAACAGACTTTCCCGAACCCGATTCGCCTACAATGCCTAATATTTCGTTTTCAAACAAATCAAAAGTGCATTCGCTCACGATAGGGCGCGTGGTTTTGCCTTCGCGTACAGCAATACTAAGGTTATTGACCGATAAAATAGGTTTTGACATAAAAAAATGTTGTAATCAAAGGTCTAAAGATAAGTCAAACAAAGTAAACATAAAATGATTTTAGTGAATTTGTCTGTTTATGATCCAAATCGTTTGATGTTGATTTGTTTTTGCTTCACTTTGATAACAAATTTTTCTAACTTGGTGATGTTGCCAGCTTGTACTGTAAAATTTTGACTGTTTTTTTCGCAATATGTGTTGACGGCCAAGCTGTTTTCGCTGAGGCTGAGCTGATATTCGCCGGTAGGTAAAAACAACAAAAATTCTCCGTCGTCATTGGTTGCAATACGTTGTACAAATTTACCGTTTTGTGTTACATTAAATACGATTCCGGCTACTTTTGGCTCAAAATCAACCACGGTTTTACTGTCAAATTCATAAGTAATTTTACCTATGGCAGTTCCGTTTTGATGCAATGGTATGCTGATATTAGTATGGTATTCATTTACCATAAAATCTCCTCCATTGGTAAACCAGCCTTTTTGTGCTGATGGCTTGAGCGAATATTTGCCAAAAGGTAACGCTCGATAAGTAAAAGTACCGTTTTTGTCTGTTTTGAAAGTGTTGTTGTTAAAAGTCACGAGATAGTCGCCAGCCACTTTTTCGTCTTTGTCAAAAACATTGTTGTTGTTTTGGTCATAAAAAACAAAAGCGGTGACTTTTCCTTTTTTACCAGTATTTGGTTTGCTACCTTTGAGGTTTACAGATACGCCTGTTTCTACCATCAATACATCTCTCGATGCGGCAAATACACCATATAAATTTTGACTCACATCATATCGATACCAAGACGAGTTGAGAAAAATTCTGAATCTCGAATTAGGATTGTAGGTCATATTCAAAAATGCAGAGGGCGTTTGTCCTACATTATAATCTTTGATGTAAGAGATGCCAGCACTAACGATTGCCTTGTCTTGCCAAAATCGTTGGTCGGCCGACAGCGTACTAGTGAGTCGTCGAAAAGTACCGTCGCCTTGTGTTTTTCTGTAAGTAATTACATGTTCAGACAAGAAAAAACTCCCGTATTGGTAAGTACTGTTAAGGTTGAACCATCGGTGACGATAAGAAGCACTGATTTTGTATTGCGGTTTGATTTTTTTGTCTGTAGACGCTTTTGATAAGCCTTCTTCTAAGGTTATCAAAGCTGAGTGTTGGTTGTTTTTGCTGATAAAATTAAAATCGGTAACCAGGCGATGTGAGTTCATCCGGATGTCGTCTGTGCTTCCTTCTTCTATTTCTCCATAACTGTTACTCGATTCGGTCTGAAATTGATACCCCATTTTTACCGTAAATTTTTCTGAATGAACAAAGTTTATACCCGTATCAAACCTAAAATTAGTCGAATTGATACGCATGTCGTAGGTGTGAGATTTCGGAGCAAAATCAGCCAAAAACACATGGGCATAAAAGGTTTTGTTATGCGAAATACTACCTAGTGCGCTCTGGTGTATTTGTTTCATCCCACGTCTATTTCCAGGAAAATATGCTGAACTGTAAAAGTAATTTCCGTGCAAACGTATTTTGTTGATTCGACCACTATATTGTGCCTCAATCGCCATAGAAGGCTCGTTTTTGTTGGTCGCCAAATACTCACTCCAAGCGGTGTGTGCTTTTATCGTCCCGCGCCAATCGTTGTTCCAAACATGTGTTTTTTCGACTCCCGTCATGTGGTGTTGAGCGCGCTCAAGCGCATCGTCTTTAAAAACATAATTGACGGCAGCATAATTTGGTGATTGAGCCGAATTTAATTTGCCCGTAGCGTAAATTCCGTATCCATTTTGTAGAAAAGCGTTTTGTTCTACTAAGTTGAAATTTTGATCTACAAAACCTACTTCTAGTCGTTGGTCATTGTCTTTATTGCCAATGCCTACTTCGATACCACGACCAAAAAGCGGAATTTCTGAAAATCTGTTGATGTTTCCGATTTTCAAATCGTTTTGATATAAATGATAATGAGCATAAGTATTACTCACTATCGGGTCGTTGCTGTTATTGGCCTGATAAATATTGCCGCTCAAAGCTAGATATCCGGCAGGCAAATTGATGTCGCCAGCGCCAATCAGTTGGTAAGCTTCGTTGTTGTTGCCCATTTTGCGGTAGCTCGCCGTAATGCGGTTGCGTTGAAAATATTGTGATTGCCTTACTGCGTTAAGATCTTGGTATCGCCTGTTCGACGCAATATTTTGTACCGCGATAGAAAGGTTGCCAAAAAGCTCTTTTTCGCTGCCACGCATACCTGTAACATTTATGGTAAATTGCGGACGGTCTAGCATAGTTTGCGGTGGCAAAAATGAGAAAGTAAACACGCTGTCTTGCTGTGTTTTGACAACGCCTGTTTGTTCAAAAAAGTTTTTTTCGCCCATCAGTCCGGGTACGCTAAAAACTACCGCGACCTCTTGCTGGCGATTACCTAGATTACTGACTGTTACCGCTATGGATAAAGAATCGTTGGGGTTGTTCACAAAAACTATTGGTTTTTGCGTAGTTAGGTTTAGGTTGTTATTTGTCTCTACTTTATGGTTGATGGTTTGCCGTTGCAGTATTTGCGTGTTTTGGTCAATGATACTGATGTCAAAATTGGCATTCCCAGCTTTGGCTGTTTTCTCTGATAATATTTTTATAGGGATAAAAAGTTGTTCGTTTGCCGCCAATTCTACAGCGATTTGCTTGCCAGATATACTTTTGAATCCGTCAGGAGTTTTTATTTGTAAAAATCCGATAAATGATTGAATATCATTATTCTCTATTTTAGCTACCAGGTCGATTAATTGAGAGTTATGCACGCTTTTTTCTTTATTGATATGCAATGATAAGTTTTGAGCAGATGCAGTAAAACAGACGCTTATCATCAAAAAAATAAGAGAGAATTTGTTGTAGAAAAAAGTAAACATTGTGCTTTTGCGAACTTATTATTGTGGCGTGATTTCGTATTGTAATGTGGTAGAATAATTACCAGGATTGGCAGATATTAGGTTGACATCATTCGGGTTACTCGAATAATTAATATCGTAATAAACAGGCGAACCTTGTGTGGAGTTTCCGTTTGCAATAGTTTGGTTATTAGTGCTCAACCAAATCGGAAAAACATTGCCGCTGCCGCTAGACGCCTGAGATAACGCAAGTTTTATGGTGTTTAATGGCAGGGTGTTGCCAGTGTTTGTGCTAAATGCTCCTTGCAGTGATTTTACTTTTAATTGGTATGCTGCACTGGCGTTAACAGTTAACCCGTTGGGATAAGTCACGGTTTTGCCTTGCACATAATCTGCCTGTGAAGAAAGTTCTACAAGACCGTTGGTTGCGTTGCTTCCTATCGATATAGAAAATTGCGGTGTTGGGTCGGGTGGTGTGCCTGATAGCTGCCCGATTTGTAATGTGTAGTTTGAATAGGCGGTACCTACGATATTGTTGTTTTGGTCATAAGATTTATACTCAAGAGGTATTTGAAACTCTGACCAAGTGGTGAAATTTGCTAAATAAGCACCACCATCTACCATGAGATTAAACTTTAGATATAATTCATAATAATTATTTTTATTAACGTTTCTAAGCTCTGCTTGAGATTGGGGTACTAAAAATACTTCTTGGCCTTCTTGAAAATAGGTTTGTAAAGGCATACCAATTTGCGTAATTGTAGGGATGTGG
>JBFHGP010000088.1:0-8102 GCA_041583035.1 Flavobacterium sp. | reverse complement strand
GATGGGCAACAAAGTGCTATATGACGTCAAAAAAGAAATGGACGAATTGTATGCAGATTATACCGATGAAAATGCAGATAGAATAGGTGAATTGCAAATGCAATTTGACGAAATGAATGGATGGAACGCCGACTCTGACGCTGCTTCTTTATTGTCAAACCTCGGAATTAGCGAAGACGTGCATTATACCTTGATGAGTGAAATGGAAGGCAAGCTCAAAGTACGTGTGCTATTGGCACAAGCCTTGTTTGGCAACCCTGATGTATTGATTATGGATGAGCCTACCAACGACCTCGATTTTGAAACCATCTCTTGGTTAGAAAATTTCTTGGCCAACTACGAAAACACTGTTTTGGTAGTATCGCACGACCGTCACTTTTTGGATGCTGTTTGTACGCATGTGTCTGATATCGATTTTGGTAAAATCAACCATTATAGCGGAAACTATACTTTTTGGTACGAATCATCTCAATTGGCTGCACGCCAAAGAGCACAACAAAACAAAAAAGCAGAAGAAAAACGTGCCGAGTTGGAAGAATTTATCCGACGCTTTTCTGCCAACGTAGCTAAGTCTAAGCAAGCTACTTCTCGTAAAAAAATGTTGGACAAACTAAAAGTTGATGACATCAAACCATCGTCACGCAGATATCCGGCGATTATATTTGAACAAGAACGCGAAGCTGGCGACCAGATATTGAACATCGAAAACTTATCTTATACCTTAGACGGCGAAACGCTTTTCAAAAACATTGACCTCAATGTTGCCAAAGGCGATAAAATAGTGCTTTTGTCAAAAGACTCAAGAGCTACTACAGCTTTTTACGAAATATTGAATGATAAATTGGCATTACAAGAAGGTAAAATTGAATGGGGTGTAACTACCACACACACCTATCTTCCGGCTGATAATCACGCATATTTTACTGAAGATTTATCTTTGGTAGACTGGTTGCGTCAGTGGGCAAAAACTGAAGAAGAACGCGAAGAGGTTTATGTCCGCGGATTTTTAGGAAAAATGCTCTTTTCGGGCGAAGAAGCTTTGAAAAAAGGCACTGTTTTATCGGGAGGAGAAAAAGTACGTTGTATGCTATCACGTATGATGATGCTTAGAGGTAATGTATTGATGCTAGACGAACCTACCAATCACTTAGACCTCGAATCTATTACGGCTTTCAACAACTCATTGACCAATTTTAAAGGAACCGTTTTATTGACAACACACGATCACGAGTTTGCCCAAACTGTGGGTAACCGTATTGTCGAAATCACCCCTAATGGAGTGATAGACAGATATATGACTTTTGATGAATACCTCAATGACCCAAAAGTTAAAGAATTGAGAGAAAAAATGTACCAAAAATAATTGTACATTTTTCCATTTCTTCACACCGATTGTGATGCTGTAAAAAACCAGTATTACAATCGGTTTGATGTTTTTGGGCGAAAAAAATATTTTAAGTAAAAATTATGAAACAAATAAGCATCAACAAAACATTTTTGATTATTCTTTTAGGGATTTTGGCAGCTCTTGGTCCTTTTACCATCGATATGTATTTGCCTGCATTTGGCAAGATTGCTGATGCTTTACAAACAGACGAAAGTCACGTGGCTTTTACGCTTACCTCCTATTTTATTGGGATCGCCATTGGCCAGTTGGTCTATGGGCCAATTGTTGACAAATATGGGCGTAAAAAACCACTGCTTTTTGGCTTGTTAGTTTACATTTTTGCTGCGATTGGTTGTGCACTTTCTTCTTCGATAGAGATGATGATTGTGATGAGGCTGTTCCAGGCGCTTGGCGGCTGCGTAGGCATGGTTGCCTCAGTATCGATAATCAGTGATGTTTATGAAGTTAATCAACGAGCAAGAGCTTTTTCATCAATCATGTTGGTGATGGGTATTGCGCCACTAGTTGCACCCAGTTTGGGCAGTTTGATGCTAGAAATCGCTACTTGGGAGTACATTTTTTATTTCTTGGCAGCATTTGCTTTAATGGTTTGGTTGCTAATTTATATCTTTTTGCCCGAAACTAGCGCTCACATGCACAACAATCCGCTAAAAATCAAAGAGATAGCAAACAATTATAAAACCGTATTACAAAACAAAGTATTTTTCAACTACACCTTAGCAGGTAGTTTGTCAATGGCGATTTTGTTTGCTTACATTTCGTCTGCGTCTTTTATTTTTCTGAATCATTATGAATTGTCTAAAGAAACATTCTCTATTTTATTCGCTGTCAACGCATCAGGATTAATCGTTGGGAATTTTATCAACGGACGATTGACCAAATATTTTCATTATCTAAAAATGGCAAAATACGCTTCATTGATTTTGCTTATCGTGAGTAGCATAGTTTTTGGCATCTTTTTTTTCAATGACAATGTTGCCTATACGACAACAGTTATTTGCATGGTATCTATAATGTTTTTGATTGGTTTTGTCAATCCAAATGCGACAGCTGCGTCTATTTCACCTTTTACTGCCAATACTGGTACAGCCTCAGCTTTGAGCGGGTCTATCAGAATGGGCGTTGGTGCTGCCGTTGCTGCGTTAATGGGTACTTTGCCAGTGATTACTCCACAAATAATGTTTACTGTTTTTGCAGTTTTGGCTGCGTGTACAGCTCTATTTTTATGGCGAAAAGTTTCGTAAAAATAGTTTTTGTTGATTTGATTCCACAAAAAAACCAATTCAATTTTCATTGAATTGGTCAAATATTATTCAAAATTTGTTGATTTAATCCAAATATTCAATCATAGCAGCTTCGCGCTTACGCACTTTTTTCTGCCCTGTTTGCCAATCGTTGTCAGCATCTCTATACCCCAACGGTAAAAGCAACACACTTTTTAAACCTTGCTGATCAAACTTCATCAAGCTATCTAGCTCTGGTGCTGCAAAACCCTCCATCGGCGTGGCATCAATCTGCAAAGTAGCTGCCTCGACCATAGAAAAAGAAGCAGCAATATAGGCCTGCTTAGCGGCGTGCTCTTGCTGTTTTTCTACACTCCAAGAGGTAAGTTGCTTAGCCACAGTAGTTTTATAACTATCAGAAAAACCTTTAGGCAAATCTCTTTCTTGTTCGTAATAAGTAAAATAATCTTCAAAACGCTCGATGGTATAAGCACTCCATGCAGCAAAAATTACTAAATGCGAACATTCTGTAATTTGCGGTTGGTTAAACGCCAAAGGTTTGATGCGCTCTTTGAGTTTTTCGCTGGTTACCACAAACATTTTGAAAGGCTGCAAACCGCTCGAAGTAGGTGCCAAACGCGCAGCTTCGAGTATAGATTGCACATGATTATCAGGCACTTGTTGCCCATTCATTCGCTTAGCTGCATAACGCCATTGCAAAGCTTTTATTATCGACATATTATTTATAATTTTTTAGAAACTCAACTACATTATTGTTGATTCTATTTTGGATATCAGACACCTCTGCTTTTACAAAAGGTTCTCCCATAATTTTTTCGTAAAGTTCAATATATCTTTCTGAAACCGACTGGATATATTCATCAGTCATTTCTGGTATTTGTTGTCCTTCTTTACCCTGAAAACCGTTGCTAATCAACCACTGACGCACAAATTCTTTAGACAATTGTTTTTGAGGTTCGTTGTTTTTTTGTCTTTCTTCATACCCATCGGCATAAAAATATCTCGAAGAATCCGGTGTATGGATTTCGTCTATCAAGACAATTTTTCCGTCTTTAGTTTTACCAAATTCATATTTAGTATCCACCAAAATGAGTCCGCGCTCAGCAGCAATTTGGCTACCGCGCTCAAATAATGCGCGTGTATATTTTTCGAGCACCAAATAATCTTCTTCACTAACGATGCCTTTTTGCAGGATGTCTTCTCTCGAAATATCCTCGTCATGGTCACCTTGGTCAGCTTTGGTTGACGGCGTAATGATTGGTGACGGAAAGCGGTCGTTCTCTTTCATGCCTTCTGGCAAGGCTACTCCGCACAAACTGCGTTTACCTGCAGCATATTCGCGTGCCGCATGACCAGACAAATATCCTCTAATAACCATTTCTACCTTGAAAGGTTCGCACAAATGTCCGACTGCTACATTTGGGTCGGGTGTTGCGATGAGCCAATTGGGTACAATATCTTCGGTAAGTTGCATGAAACGAGTCGCTATCTGATTGAGAATCTGACCTTTGTACGGAATCCCTTTGGGCATTATTACATCAAAAGCCGAAAGTCTGTCGGTAGCCACCATCACCAACAAATCGTTGTTGATATTATATACTTCGCGCACTTTACCTTTGTACACAGAGGTTTGATTAGGAAACTGAAAATCTGAACTTGTAATTGTATTCATATATAGGTTATTTTAGTACGCCAAAAGCGCAAGTAAATCTGTTGTAAATCTATTTTTTGGTAAATATTGGTCTTCGAGACTTTTGATAAACGGAATTGGTGTTTCGAGGCTACCTACGCGTTTTACTGGTGCATCAAGGTATTCGAAGCAATTTTCCATTATCGCAGACGAAATGTCGCTAGAAACACCTCCAAACAAGGTGTCTTCTTGTAGGATTATTGCTTTGTTGGTCTTTTTTACCGACGCAAATATGGTTTCGTAATCAAATGGTTGTAGGGTACGTAAATCTATCAAATCAGCAGAAATTTCTGGATGATTTTTTAAGGTTTCTAAAGCCCAATGCACTCCTGCTCCAAACGTAATAATCGTGACATCATCTCCTTCAGTAATCAACGATGCTTTACCAAAAGGCAATGTGTAATAATCTTTTGGAACATCTTGATAAACACTACGGTACAGCATTTTGTGCTCAAAAAACATCACCGGATTGGGGTCGTTAATAGCGGTGTTGAGTAAACCTTTGGCGTCATACGGAAAAGCTGGATAAACCACCTTCAAACCTGGTGTTTTGGTAAACCAAGCTTCGTTGGTCTGTGAGTGAAAAGGCCCTGCTTGCGTACCACCACCGCAAGGCATACGCACCACCACATCGGCCTGTTGATGCCAACGATAATGCGACTTTGCCAATAAATTGACTATTGGATTAAAACCAGAAGATACAAAATCAGCAAATTGCATTTCGACCACTGCTTTATGGTTATTGATTGACAATCCCATACCTGCAGACACAATAATGCTCTCACAAATTGGCGTATTACGAATACGCTCTTTGCCGTAAGTTTTGTAAAAACCATCGGTCACTTTAAAAGCTCCGCCATATTCTGCGATGTCTTGCCCCATGATAACCAAATTGTCATGTTTTTGCATCGACTGATCGAGCGCCTGTGTAACTGCATCGATAAATCTTATATTATCGGTATTTTCAGATTTCGGCTTGACAATTTCTTCTTGAAAAGGTTTGTACACATCATTCAACTCTTTGTTTAAATCAGCCTCTATAAGCGATTCATCCTGAACCAAATCCCAATTTTCATTTATTTCTTTTTTAATTACATCTCTAATGGTTTTGTCATCTTCTTCGCTCAACACACCTTCTTGCATCAAAAATGCTTTGAAGTTCTCTACTGGGTCTTTTTTCTCCCATTGGTCAAACAATTCTTGCGGAATATATTTTGTACCACTCGCCTCTTCGTGACCACGCATTCTGAAAGTTTTGAACTCTATCAATACCGGACGAGGGTTTTGTCGCATCGACTCAGCTATAGCATTAATTTCGGTATAAACTTCCAAAATATTATTGCCATCAATCACATGACTTTCTATACCATATCCTACACCTCTATCTGCAAGATTTTTGCATCGGTATTGCTCATTCGTAGGTGTAGACAAACCGTAACCGTTATTTTCTATCACAAAAAGCACAGGCAAATCCCACACAGAAGCCACATTGAGCGCCTCGTGAAAATCTCCTTCAGAGGTTGCGCCTTCGCCAGTAAAAACAGCTGTAATTTTTTTCTTTTTTTGCAAAGTATTTGCCAATGCGATACCATCTGCAATCCCCATTTGAGGACCAAGATGCGATATCATGCCTACAATTTTATATTCTTGCGTACCGAAATGAAATGAACGATCGCGGCCATTGGTAAATCCATTTGCCTTGCCTTGCCATTGCGAGAATAAACGATTGAGCGGAATTTGACGTGTAGTAAAAACACCTAGATTACGGTGCATGGGTAAAATATATTCGTCTCCATGCAAGACCGATGTCACACCCACTGCTATCGCCTCTTGTCCGATACCCGAAAACCACTTAGACACCTTACCTTGACGGATAAGTATAAGCATTTTTTCTTCGATCATGCGGGGTTTGAGAATATTTTTATAAAGACTAATCAAAGTTTGATTGTCTACATTTTTTCTATCAAATTTTAGTTTTTCCATGAATGTAAAAATTGCCCGATAAAATTACTGCTTTTGTGATGAGTGACGAAATTTTAGAACAAAATTTTACCTAAAAAAGAAAAAGGTCGCTTTGCAAACAAAACAACCTTTTAAACCCTGTGGAGAATAAGGGAGTCGAACCCTTGACCTTTTGGCTGCCAGCCAAACGCTCTAGCCAACTGAGCTAATCCCCCATTTACGGATGCAAATATAATACAAAATCTTATTATTGCAACAAAAATAAAAACTTATTTTACTACGCATTTATATTTTTTAAACCCAATTTATAATCGTATTTTTGCCAAGTTTTATTATCGCTTAAAAAACAACCATGAAGCAAACCAAATACATTTTTGTCACAGGCGGAGTAACTTCTTCTTTAGGAAAAGGAATCATTGCTGCCTCATTAGCTAAATTATTACAAGCCAGAGGATACAACACCACGATCCAAAAATTTGATCCTTACATCAATGTAGATCCTGGAACACTGAACCCATACGAACATGGTGAGTGTTATGTAACCAACGACGGCGCAGAGACAGACTTGGACCTTGGACATTACGAACGCTTTTTGAACAAACCCACCTCTCAGGCGAATAATGTAACTACCGGACGTGTTTACTTATCGGTGATAGAAAAAGAGCGAAGAGGAGAATTTTTAGGCAAAACCGTACAAGTTATCCCACACATTACCAACGAAATCAAAGAAAGAATGCAATTGCTTGGCAAATCGGGCGATTATGACATTGTGATTACAGAGATTGGCGGTACTGTAGGCGATATTGAGTCTTTACCTTATATAGAATCGGTAAGGCAAATGCTTTGGGATTTGGGCGAAGAAAACGCTATCGTAATCCATCTTACCCTCGTACCATACCTAGCAGCTGCAGGCGAGTTGAAAACAAAACCTACACAACACTCGGTAAAAACATTAATGGAAAGCGGTATCAAGGCGGATATCTTGGTGTGCCGTACCGAACATGAATTATCAAGCGAAATCAAACAAAAATTGGCTGCATTTTGCAACGTAAAAACAGAAGCGGTTATACAGTCTATTGATGCTGATACTATCTACGATGTACCTAATTTGATGCTCGAAGAAGGATTGGACAAAGTAGCTTTGAAAAAATTAAACTTACCAGAAAAATCTTTACCAGATTTGAAAAACTGGAATGAGTTTTTACACCGATTAAAAAACCCTAAACAAACAGTAAATATTGGCTTGGTTGGTAAATATGTAGAATTGCAAGATTCATACAAATCTATCTTAGAAGCATTTGTACATGCAGGCGCAGAAAACAACATAAAAGTAAATGTGATAAGCATTCACTCTGAATACATTAGCGGGAACAATATCAACGAAAAATTTAAGGGATTAGACGGATTATTAGTTGCCCCAGGATTTGGTTCTCGTGGTATCGAAGGCAAAGTAATGGCAGTAAAATATGCCCGTGAAAACAAGCTGCCATTCTTGGGTATTTGCTTAGGGATGCAAATGGCTGTTATAGAATTTGCCCGCAATGTTTTAGGCATGCAAAACGCCAACTCTACCGAGATGAACGAAAGCACAGCATACCCTGTGATTACTTTTATGGAAGAACAAAAAAACATCACCAACAAAGGCGGAACCATGCGATTGGGCGGTTGGGATTGCGCAATCAAGCCAGAGACCAAGGCTTTTGAGATTTATCAATCAGAATTAATCAACGAACGCCACAGACACCGCTACGAGTTTAACAGCGAATATCTCGAAGATTTTGAAAAAGCAGGTATGATT